>CAJLAN010000026.1 GCA_905204635.1 uncultured Collinsella sp.
ACGCCCCAGGTCCTACGCGAGCTGCGGGAGCACTATCCCACCCTGCCGCTCATCGCACCGGGCGGCAAGACGCCCGAGAGCATCCGTGAAACCATCGCCGCCGGAGCCAACGCCATCATCTGGACGCCGCCTTCGGCCCAGCAGCTACAGACCGACATGATGCAGCGTTATCGCAAGATGAAGGAAGACGCCACACCTGTCATCTCGCGCGACGATGTGCCCATTATCGACCAGGTCGCCGCCGCCGAGGTCAGCCAAGTCGAGAACATGAATCCCGACGTGCCGATTCCCGACGAAGTCATCGAGCGCGTCGCTTCGATCCACGAGCGCGTCGAGGAGCATCGCGCCAATCGCGGCCTCAAGCCATCACTGCACGGCTTCTTCTTCCGCGGAAAGAAACGCTAGCCGCAACAGCAAGGCCCGCCCCACAAACGTGAGGCGGGCCGTTTTCGCTTGAACAAACATGCAGCGACGTGATGGGGCAAATTAATCCACGCGCTTGTCGCCCATAAAGAAGAGCGCCACCGTACCAGGTCCGGTATGCGAGCCAATCAGAGTACCGATGTCATTGATCTCAATCTTGCCTTTAAGCTGCGGAACCTGTTCCTCAATCAGCGCCGCAACTGCCTCGGCATCCTCGCGGCACGCCGAGTGCGACATGATGCACTTACCCGAATAATCCGCACCGTCCTGCACGTGTGCCATCATGGTCTTAGCCATCTCGGAAATCGCGCGCTTCTTAGTGCGAATCTTCTCACGTGGCGACAGCTTGCCGTCGCAATCGACCGTCATAAGCGGGCAAATCTTAAGCGCCGTGCCGATGATCGCGCTCGCAGCCGAAATGCGACCGCCTCGTAGGTAGCTCGACAGATCGGTCGAGAAGAACCAGTGGTGCAGGTTGAGTTTGTGCTCCTCGATCCAGGCAGCCGTCTCGTCGAGTGAAGCCCCGCTATCGCGCACGTCGGCGGCATATTCCAGCAACAGGCCAAAGCCCGAAGACGCCGCCAGCGAATCGATGACGCGCACCTTGCCGCCCTCGGGATAGCGATCCGCAAGCATCTGCGCCGCGACGCAGGCCGATCCATACGTGCCCGAAATACCCGACGACAACGTCAGGTGCAGCACGTCTTTACCCTCGGCAACAAACGGCTCCCAAAACTCCTCGTACTCACCCACGCTCACCTGAGACGTCTTGGGCATGGCGCCCGCGGCAATCTGGGCAAAAAACTTGTCCGGCGTAATCGACTGATACAGATCGTCCGTATAGACAACATCGTCGATCTCGTAATGAAAATACGCGACAGGAATATTGCGCGAGTCAAAGAACTCCCGAGTTCGGTCGGCGGCAGATTCACAGGTCAGGACAAAATCACTCATATGAGGCTCCTTACGTATTGCTGCGCAAATTATCGCACAGTGAGCCTACATACGGTACATATGTCCACTATTTACCAAATCGAACCAAAAATAGCGAACATCTTTACCACCATCGTCTCCACCGACCCCACGCATAAATATCTGAGAAAACACCCTCTGTCGTCTCCACTCAACCGCCATATCTACCTCAACTAAATCGATTTACCAAACCGTTCAGCCGACAATTCAGCCGCTGGCGCAAAATCGAAACAAAAGCGGCGCATACTGATAAACGTTTGACGCCGTTTATCAGTTTTACCAGCCCCATCGGAAGGTGTTTCATGGTCGCATTCGGTCGCAACCCGCAAGACTTCAAGTATCTGCGCCTGCTGTCGAGACAGTTCCCCACCGAACAATCCGCATTTACCGAGATTATCAACCTCTCGGCCATCCTCAACCTACCCAAGGGCACCGAGCATTTTATGAGCGACGTGCACGGCGAGTACGAAGCCTTTATGCACATCCTCAACAACTGCTCGGGCGTCGTGCGCGAGCATGTCGACGAGATTTTTGGCGACACGCTCTCCTTTGACGAAAAGGGCGAGCTGTGCACGCTCATTTACTACCCGCGCGAGAAGATTGAGCTGGTCCGCAGACAGCGCGAGGACTCGCCAACTTGGTACAAGACGATGCTTGACCAGCTCATCATGGTCGCTCGCTCGCTTTCAAGCCGCTACACGCGCTCCAAGGTGCGTAAGGCCATCCCGCGCGACTACGCCTATATCATCGACGAGTTGTTGCACACGCACCCGGACGAGAACAACTATCGCGTGCGCTATCACGAGCGCATCGTGGAGTCCATCCTGGAGACCGCCAGCGCCGACGACTTTATCGAGTCGCTCGCTTCGCTCATCAAGCGCCTGGCCGTCGACCACCTGCACCTGGTGGGCGATATCTTCGACCGTGGCGGCGGCGCTGCCAAGATTATGGACCGCCTGCTCACCTATCATTCGCTCGACATCCAGTGGGGCAACCACGACCTGCTGTGGATGGGCGCTGCGGCCGGTGAGCCTGCATGCATCGCCACGGTGCTGCGCAACAACCTGCGTTACGACAATTACGAGATCCTCGAGAACGACTACGGCATCTCGCTGCGTGAGCTTGTCGCCTTCGCAGACGCCACCTATACCGCCGGTGAGTCCATCACCCCGCTGATCAAGGCCATCAACGTGCTGCTCTTTAAGCTTGAGGGCCAGATTATCCAGCGTCACCCCGAGTTCGACATGACCGACCGCCTGCTGCTCGACAAGATTGACCACGACACCGGCACGGTCACGCTCGCCGACGGCAGCGTGTGGCCGCTCACGACCAACGACTTCCCTACCGTCGACCCGGCAGACCCCTATACGCTCACGCCCCAGGAGCAGCACATCATCGACAAGCTCGTGTCCGAGTTTGTCACCGCCGATCACCTGCATCGCCATATCGATTTCCTCTATTCCCACGGCTCGATGTACAAGGTCGCCAACGGCAACCTGCTCTTCCACGGCTGCGTTCCGCTCAACGAAGACGGCACCTTTAGCAGCATGAACTGTCTGGGCACCTGGCACGCCGGGCGCGATTATCTCGATTTTTGCGACCACATCGCCCGCCGCGCCTGGCGCGTGGGCGACCGCGACGCCCTCGACTGGATGTGGTACCTGTGGATTGGCTTTAACTCACCCGCCAGCGGACGCCTGGTGCGTACCTTTGAGCGCGCCTATATCGCCGATAAGAGCACCTGGGTCGAGCCGATGGACCCGTACTTTACGCTTACCAAGTCGCCCTCGGTCTGCGATGACATCATGCGCGAGTTTGGCGTCGCGGCCATGGCATGCTCGCCGACCGGCCACATCATCAACGGCCACACGCCCGTTAAAACCACCAAGGGTGAGCAGCCCATCCGCGCCGAGGGCAAGCTACTGGTCATCGATGGCGGCTTCTGCCGCGCTTACCATCCCAAGACGGGTATCGCCGGCTATACGCTCATCTCGAGCTCGCGCGGCTGCCGCCTCAAGTCGCACCGGGCCTTTACGACGGTTGCCGAGGCACTCACGCGCAACGTGGACATCGAGAGCGAGACCAACCGTTTTGACCAAGCAGACCGTCGCCGCATGGTGAGCGACACCGATACTGGCGCCAAGATTCGCAGCCAGATCCAGGACCTGCGCCAGCTGCTCGATGCATATAGAAACGGTGCTATCGAGGAGCGCGCCTAGCACCACCCGCGGGGATTGGCTAAACTTGCTAAGTTTGTCATCCCCGCGGCGCTTCGGCGCCAGCTTAAGGCAGGTACCATGCAAAAGCTCCTTGCGCAGATTATGAAATTTGGCGTCGTCGGTGTCATTGCCACGGTTATCGACTTTGGCATTATGAATCTGCTCCACTACGGTCTGGGCCTCAACATCCTAATCGCCAACACCAGCGGCTTTATCATCTCACTCATCTTTAACTACCTCGCAAGCATGAAATACGTGTTTGCGCACAAGGAAGGCATGAGCCGCCGCCGCGAGTTCATCATCTTTGTCGTGCTGTCCGTGATCGGTTTGGTGCTCAACGATGGCATCGTGCTGGCGCTCAACGCCGGCCTGGGACTCGAGGCCAATATCGCCAAGATCTGTGCCACCGCGCTTGTCATGGTCTACAACTTTGTGACCCGAAAAATCTTCCTGGAGGGCGACGAGACAAAATAGCTCGAAACCCCTGTAGCATTACGGCGCCCACGGACGACGCGCACTCAGCGCAGTATCGTCCGTGGGTGTCGCTCGTTTACGGGCAAATTTTCAACGTTTGCGGATTAGCTCTTGAAAATTTGGCGAGTTCATATAGTTCTTGGCAAAGACCTTACGTTTCCCTTGTAAAAGCTCTAAAGTATCCTCTGCTCGATTCATCAACGCATTGGATGTGATTACGTGCGCAAGGCGCTGGCACAACCTCATACCAAGCAGTTCCTCAAGTTTGCCGTCGTGGGTCTTATCTCCTTTGGCATCGACTGGGGCATGCTCATTGCGCTCGTCGAGCTGTTCCACCTCGACTTTTTGATGAGCACCACGGTTTCGTTTATCACGTCCGTCGTGGTCAACTACTGGCTCAGCATGAAGTACGTGTTCGACCACCGCGAAGGCATGAGCCGCAAGCGCGAGTTCACGATCTTCACCATCCTGTCGGTGATCGGCCTGGGCCTCAACGACCTGTACATGTTTGTGGGCGTCACGTTTTTGAGCATCGGCTACCAGGCCATGAAGGCCATCGCCACATTCCTCGTCACCTGGTACAACTACTTCAGCCGCCGCTTCTTCCTCGAGGGCGCACGGTCGTAGTCGATTCACTATTTGCTTGAATGTATAACCGGTTGGAATTCCCGTTCCAACCGGTTTTTTTGTTTGCCGAGAGACCCGGCGATCCAGTCCCATTCGCATGAAAAACGGGCGGCTCGGATGTTGGTCCGAACCGCCCGTCTGGCGCGCTATGTCGAGGCCTCTAGTCTGTAACGTAATACCAGACTACGTTGTCGCCGTTTGAGAGAACGTAGTTACTACAGGCCGTCATGGGCGTTGTGCCGTTGACGGAATACATCCAGCCGCTCGTGCCGCCGTACTGTTTCTCGGCCAAACCACCAATCGCAGAAACATACGTGCCGTACGATGAGCCGTGTGCGTTGACAGAAAGGCCCAGCGCGCACAGGGCATCGTAAACGGTAGCGCCTTCGTTAAAGGTAAAGGTGCCGCCAGAGGACACAGGATTGCCCACAGCGCTCGATGTGACCGAAACCGTCACCGTAACGTAGCTGGACTCCTGTGAGCCGCCCTGTCCGCCCGAGGGAGCACTTCCGCCATAGGAGCTGGAGGCTCCATCAGACGACTGACCGCCTCCCGAAGAAGCACCGCCAGACACATTGGAAGTATCACCGGCTCCCGTATTTTGGGCAGCGGATTTATCGCCAGACTTCTTGCCGCCCCGGTCCTCGGACTTCTTGCTATCCGAGTTTTTGTCCGATTCCTTGTTTGAAGACTCGGAATCGTCCTTGGCGTCGTTCGAACCCTTGGGCTCGTCTTTTGCATCATTCGAAGATTTGGAATCCTTGGAACTAGCCTCGCCCGAAGCGGCAGACGAGCCAGACCCCTTGGTGTCCTTGGCGACGACGCTCTCCCCCGTCACGGCCTGAACGATCCAGTCAATGGACCAGGCGCCGCTCTCGGAAGGATGAACGAAGCCCAGCGAGACGACGATCAGAATGGTGCACGCGGCAGCAAGAACGCCAAGGAGCGCCTTGCGACGAGAGGCGGACGCCGCCAAAGCGGCGCCCTGTTGCTTTGCATCGTCGAACTGAATGAACGAGGAATCTGGTTGCTTGGGGTCAGCGTCCTTGGATTTATTGGACACAACCCTCACCTACCGACGTTTGGTGAACACGAACACGCCGACGATGGCGAGGCCAATCACGCCGGCGGCGTGGCCAACGATGGCGAGCGGATTGGTGCCAGTCTCCTGCTCGGAAGCACTAGAGGACTTCTTAGCAGTGGTCGTGGAAACAGCACCCGTATCGGACTTGGAATCGGACTTCTTGTCGGACTTGCCGTCCTTCCTGTCAGACTTCTTGTCAGACTTCTTCTCGTCCTTCTTATCGGACTTATCGGAGTCCTTCTTGCTGGGCTTGTTGTCCTTGGTCTCGGTCTTGGTCGACACCGTCGTCTTGGTCATCGGCTTATGACCCGGAGCGACAGCGCCGCCAGCCTGCTGGCCCTTCGTGCCGGAGCCGGAACCCGTGCCCGTGCCAGCGCCAGCACCGGAACCGTTGCCAGCGCCACCATTGCCGCCATTGGAGCCAGAACCGCCATTGCCGCCAGGGTTAACAGCATTCTTGGTCCACTTGGCATACAGCGTCAGATCGGCCGTCACCGGCGTACTGAAGTCATACGCCTGCGCGCAAGTCTCATCGGTATACCAACCGCCGAAAGTGTAGCCATCGCGCGTCGGATCGGCTGGCTTGACCAGCTTGCCATCGGCCGTAGCAACAAACTTAGTATTGCAAGCAGACCCGCCGTTGGAATTAAAGACAACCGTCCAAGACTCAACGGCCCCAAGCTTGAACAGCGTGCCCGAGTCATTGATGTAGTACAGGTTGCCAGATGCATCGGCAATGACCGGAGAGTCACAGTGCTGGTAATGGCCAGCCGCATCATAAATCTGCGTCGCCTCTGCATCACCGAGCGTATAGCGATACACGCCACCACCAGCAGAGTAGTTGACGTAATCCTTGCTATCCGCGCTGTTAACGGTGAAGTACACATAGGTCTTGCCACCCTGAACACTCACCAGCGGAGTAGCAGCAATACCGTTAAATCCGGCCGGCAGTTCTTTACCGTCAGCAGCGGTGACCATCGTGGTCTTACCGGTCTTCAGATTATAGAGAGCCAGAGCAGAGCCAGTAGCCGTCTGTCCGCCGACAATCAAGTTTTCGCCAGCCACCGCCGGTGCGCTCATGTTATTAGTAAGACCCAGGTCGACCGTCTTCTGCTCGCTCAGTACGCCCTTCGCCGAAAGCGAAATCACATGGAGCTTTCCATCGTGCGTCATCTGATAGAAGGTGGAACCATTGGACGGATCGGCGACACAGTCGGCGTTCGCGAGAGCGCCGAGCTTCATGGTCGAAACGACATCGCCCGTCGTCTTATCAATGCACTTAAGCGTGCCCGCGCTCGTAGGAACGATGGCATACTTATCCGTCAAAGCCGCACCAGTCCAGTAATAACCCTCGGAAGCGTCAATGTTCTGCCAAGAAACTTCGCCCGTGGCAATCTTAATGCGCATAAAGGAGCCGTTGCCGTAGGTCGCGTTGTAATTCTCGTCATACGAAATATCGACCGTACCAACATAGACGTACTCGCCGTCCGAAACGACGGTGCAGGAGCTCTGCGTCAAGTCCGTCAAACCGGGCGTCAGCCACTTGCAGATCAGCTTGTCTGCAGTAATCGCCTGGACCGCACCGCCGTTGAGCGGAACGATGATAAGGCCATTGGTGTAGATCGGACGAGAGGTATAACTCACCTTGGAGGCAAGCGGCGCAGAGGCAACCTTTTTGCCCGTGGACGAATCGATCTTAATGAGCTCGTTCTCGGTCGCGATGTACACAAAGCCGTTAGCGATGACAGGCTCGCTGCAGTTGGCATACTGCTGACCAGACTCGGCCTTCCAATCGAAGGCCCACTTAAGACCGGCGGCCTGCGCAGGCGTCTTGGCATCCGTTACGGTCGAACCGTTGCCACTGTTGCCGTAGCCGGCCCACTCGGCATCCCAATCAGGAGTCGTCGCGCTCGGGTCCACGACAATCTTGTCGGGATCGGGCATGGCCGAATCGTCGGTGGTATAGGCAAGCGTAACCTTATCGCCGCTCTTGAGCGTAATCTGATTGGCGCAGAGTAAGGAGGGCTCTCCGTTGATATACAGGTGCCAATATTTATTGGTCGCAGCATCCCAGGCATACGGCTTGTGATCGAACGGCGAGTTGATGGAATTGAGGAACCAGTACTCACCACTCTGGGAGCCGTTGTACGTAACGCCCTTGGCCTTCAGGACCGTCTCAATAAGGTTCTGAGCCGTAGAGCCCTCGGGCAGGGAAACATTGCTTGCCGAGCCCCAGCGAGTATTGTTGCCGTTGACATCGGGACCGATAACATCGACAGACCCAAGAACCTGGCCAGGAAGGGCATCGGCGTCAGCACCATACATAAAGGTGACGGCATCGCCCTCTTGGAGCTCATAGGCACCGGCGCCAACGTCGGCGAACTTGCCATTTACATAGAAGCGCCAATAGCTATTAGTCGCAGCATCCCAGCCATAGGACTTACTATCGAACGGCGAAGTAATGCCGTTGAGGAACCAGCCCCAAGACGATTCGCCAGCATCGAGAGTAAGACCGGTCTGCTCAAGGAGATCCTTGGCAGTAGAGCCCGCCTTGAGACTCGTCTGGCCCGTCGAAGCCCAAACCTGCTGCTTGCCGTCCTTGTCCTTACCAAGGACCTGAACGGAAGCATGGACGGAATCGGACGGCAACTTATCGCCCCAGCCACCGTAGAACCACGTAACGGTATCGCCAGCATGAATGGTGACATTGTCTGCCGTGTAGTCGCTCGACTTGCCGTTGATGAACAGCTGCCAATAGGTCGAATAATCTTGGGGCGTACCCAGCTCAACACCGTTGTACTTAAGGCTCAGAATGAAGGAGCCAGCAGCAACGGCGTCGATGTCATTCGCCTCAAGCGCGACCTTCGTAAGGTCAAGTGCGCTCGAACCGGACGTCACCACATACTGCGCGTTATCGACCCAAGTCTGAGTCTTGCCCTGGGCATCGCGACCAATGACGGTCACATTTGCGGCAACCTGGTCCTTAACGACAGGGGACGAGCTACCAGCCGTATAGGCAAACTCAACCTTCTGCCCCTGGGTGAGCTTAACGCTGCTCGCGCCAACCGAGGAAGACGCACCGTCGACGAACAGCTGCCAGAAGGCATAAGTCGTCGGATCGAAGGCAAGCGTACGGCCATCGCTCGGGGATGTGATGCTTTTGAGGTAGAAACCGTATGCCGTGTTCGGATCGTAGTCTGCCTTGAAGCCCGTCTTCTGCTGCAGCTTAACGAAGGCATCCGCAGCCGTCGCGCCCTCGTCGAGCTTGAGCTGCGTGGGTGCCACCCAGGTCTGAGCCTTGCCGTCGGCATCGGTGCCGATAATCGAGAACGAGACCTCGACTTGCTTCTTGGCGACATCGCCGGTTTCTGTCGGGTTCTCTGTCTGAACGGCAGCCGCGGCGGCAGATCCTGCTTGGCCAGCGGATGCCGCTGAAGACTGCTCGCTCGCGGCAGGGCTCTCCCCCGTCGCCGAGCCTTCGTCGCCAGTTGCTGCCTTTGATGCGGCGGCACTAGCTGCAGGCGCGCTCCCAGAATCCGAAACCTCGGCGCCGCTCTGCTCAGCGGCACCGCCCGCAAGCGCTGCGTCCTCGCCCGGCGTCGTAGCCTGAGCCACAGCCTCGGCAATGCCCTCGGCGCCCTCGGCCCACAGCTGAGCCGGCGTGGTGCTGAAGGCCATCGCGAAGGCCAGGAATGCCACCAGGCAGCGCTTTGCCACGCCGCGCGCGATTACGCCACGGCGACGAAGCGAGGCACGCTGGCACTCGTCCTCAAACATATCCATTTGTCTCCTATTGTCTGTACTTGGAGCGTTGCCTTGAAGCTGCCCCACGTCATCGCGCATGTTGCGCCCGAGTTCCCCCATCGGGGTCCCCCTTCCCTCCAGAGCCCTATGCACACCGGCGGCATACGCCGCAGCCGCATGCAAGATGGGAGGCGATCCGACTTAACCTTAACGGCTCAGGCGCGCCGTCCGATCTGCGACGCGAACATCCCGAGCCAAGAGGAATTACGGTTACTGGTACAGCCGGGGACTTGCACCCCGATTCCCCCAAACGCGCAGGAAAACCGCGCATTCGTGCGTCTCCGCACCACCATCTAGGCCATCGATTAAAACCGTCAATATGCTATCACGCAAAAGGGCCTCGCACGCAGGCGAAGCCCAAGGTAAAAGCTATTGTTTGCGAAAGGAAAATGCGGTGACGGTCGCAGCCTCTAGCGCTTGCCGCCGTGGCTGTTGAGCCAGATATTGCGGCCCAGCATAAGCGCCAGCACCAGCGCGCTCACGTAGCCCATAAAGCCAATGACCGGGATACCAAACACAACCGGCTCGATGCGCGCGTAGTACACCACCGACGAACCGATAAACAAGCCGGCGATAACAATAGCCATCGACATGCGGTCGATAATTCCACCCAGCTGTCGCAGCGCCTTATCGCTGCTCATGATCTGCGTGTTCACCTTAAGCTGGCCGCGTGTGAGCATGCGCGAAGCCAAGCCCAGATACTCGGCCGCCTCGAGCGAGCCTTTTGCCGCGCGATAGCTGCTCGCGGCAAGATCGCGGCTCATCTCGCGCATGCGGGCGTAGGTGCTCTTCTCGTTTTTGATGTGCGTCTGGATGATCTGGATCATGTTGACGTTGGGCATGTACTCGGTCAGCAGACCCTCGAGCGTCACCATGCCGCGCGCGAACATCGTCACCACGCTCGGCAGCTCAACGTCGTTTTTGCGCGCCAAGTTTAGCAGCGAGGTCAAAAACTCGCCGATATCCAGATCCTTCAGGTCAAGGCCCGCAAAGTCAGCCACGATAAAGTCAAGATCGGACAAAAAGGCCGAATGATCGAGCTCAGCCGAGTCGCCACGCGTCACGGCGAAGCGCATGAGCGAATCCTTGAGCTTGGGCACGTCACCCTCGGCCACGGCGAAAATCATGTCCTTGACGATACCGCGATCGTGGCTCGACATGCGTCCGACCATGCCCAAGTCGATAAAGTAGACAATGCCGTCCTTGAGGATGATGTTTCCCGCATGCGGGTCAGCATGGAAAAAGCCGTCGTCGAGCACCTGCGTCGAGTAGTCCTCGACGATTGCAGCACCGATCTTTTCCAAGTCATAGCCCTCGGCCACCAAGTGTTCAGGATCGGCGATCGAAATGCCGTCGACGTAGTCCATAACCACCACGTGCTCGGTGCACAGGTCCAGATAGGATTTAGGGCACGTCACGCCATGAACGCTCTTATGGAACTCGTAGAAGTCGTTGAGGTTTTTGGCCTCGGCCAAAAAGTTGGTCTCCTCGCGAAACGAGGTCCACAACTCCTCGACTACGCCGTGCAGATCAACGAATTGATCGGTGTTGACGAACTTGGAAACGATGCGCACCACCGAGCGGATGATATCGATGTCCTGTGCCATAACCTGCTGCGCACCGGGGCGCTGCACCTTGACGGCCACGTCCTCGCCCGTCACCAGACGAGCGCGGTGCACCTGCGCGAGCGATGCGCTACCGAGCGGGTTGGGGTCGATCGCATCGAACATCTCCCCCAGACGCAGGCCGTATTCCTCTTCCAAGCAGCGGAGCACTACCTCGTACGGCACCGGCTCCACGTCGGAACGCAGACGGCGCAGCTCATCGCAAAAGCGCTGCGGCAGAATCTCGGACCGGTTGGCCAGAATCTGCCCCATCTTGACGAACATGGGGCCGAGCTCCTCGAGCAGGCGGCGCAAGCGAACCGGCGTGAGGTTATCCCACACACGGTACTTTTTGACCAGGCGAACAATCTGCCCGATGCGTTCGCGACGACCCGCCGGCGTGAGCTGGTATTCCTCGTCCGGCGCCATCGCGTCGGGCTCCTCGGGGACCATATCGACAGCGCGCGGCTTTTTGCGAGCGCCCGAGACGGCGGCATCGACCTCATCGACAACCGCCGCCTCGTCACCCAAAGGATCTAGATTGTTGTAATCGGTGGTGGAATCTGCCATCTGCGCTGCTACTCGGCCTCTTCGGTATCCTTCGCATCGTCGGGCTCAACGGACTCGACGGGCACCGAGGTCACGTTGTCCTCGACCGAATCGACGATGTCGCGCACATGGGCCAGGAAGGCCGTGCGCTCGGGGGCGGTCATGACGCGGACCCGGGCAAGGATGAGCTCGTCAAGCACGCGCTGGGCCGCGGTCTCGCCCTGCATGCCCAAGCGCTCGGTCAGATCGGAGATGGTACCGCCGGCCTGCTCGAACATGTCGGACACACTGCGGGCGATATCGGGGGTGGCGGTGTCCTTGCGGACCTGCTCGCCCTTGGTGTTAAGGTCGTCGAGGACCTTCTTGCCGCCTTCGACAGCAACGGCGGCAGCGCCAAAGCCCACGTTAATGGCGCCGTTAACAAGCTGATCGAGTTTCATAACCATGGTTATCTCCAATCACAAACAACTGCATTGGCGTTCTTGTACCCAAGATTGAGCGAAAGCGACAAAGCGTTTTAGCGCTATTCGATCGACGGGAAATCCCTACCTCACGTTGTCATTCATCGCGAAAGAGTTCTTCATGGCGCAGCTCGTGGTGTAGAGCACCTTGCCCAGCAGGGCATCGGTCTCCACGCGAACACGCTCGGCGAAGGCCTCGTTGGCGCGGGCAAGCTCGGCGGGCACATCGGCCTCGGGTAGCGCGGCAACAGCGGCGTCGACGTCATGGATCTGCTTGTGACCCATGCCACCGACCTTCTCCTGATAGTCCTCCACAGCGCGGCCGCACTCATGGAAGCGGACGTCGGCCAGGGCGCCGATCAGGCGATTTGCCCAATAGAAATTCTCGGACGTCACGCGGGCCTGCGTGTCGGCATAGTACTCGGGCATGGTCTCGACGTTGGCATACAGCGGGACCAGCGCGTTAAACGAGTTGGAGCCAAAGGCCATCCACTGCACGGCGCGATACGCCGGCTGCGCATAGGGGCGCAGCTGCAACACGGCGAGCTGGCTGTTGCGGTTGATGCCGATGGGGCGATAGGCGCCGCGCGTGGCGGGCGTGCCCTTACTGCCGTAGCAGTCGTACTCCGTGCCCTGGTAGTGGCTCGAGAGTACGTACTTAATGTCCTCGATGGTCACTTTGCGCTCGGGCACACGGCTCCAGGGGATGTCGTCGCTCTCGGGCGTGTAGTCGGCGTCGGGGCCATCCCACACATCACTGGGGTTGAGGCAGCGCTGCATGTACCAGGCGCGCGGCGTGTTGTAGACATGGTCGCTGTCGCTGTGCGAGCCAAAGGCCTCGCGCGGGTTAAAGACG
>CAJLAN010000027.1 GCA_905204635.1 uncultured Collinsella sp.
CTTGGGTGTAGAAGCCCTCGCCCGAAGCACCACTGTAGCCGTTGCCCTGATAACTATCGTCGTAGCCGTCATCGTAGCCGTAGTCGTCGTCCTGGCCATAACCCTGGTCGTAACCCTGCTGGCCGCCCAGGTGCATCTTATTTTTAATCTCGTCAAGGAAGCCCATGGTTGTGTCCTCTCGCGGTTTAGTGCAGGCGCCCCGATAATCAGTGCGCACTTCAGAGCCTTATTTTACTGCAAACTCCGGGCTAAATACTACCCTGCCCAGGCGAACGAGCGTAGAGCCCTCCTCAAGGGCAGACTCAAAGTCCTCGCTCATACCGCAGGAAAGCTCAGGCAGGTTCAAATCGGGATGCGCCGCCTCCAGCTCATCCCTCAGCTCACGAAGCCCCGCAAAGGTGCGGCGTGCCACATCCTTATTCCCCCGGGGCGCCATAGTCATAAGCCCCTGTACGCAAATTCCCTCAAGTTCTGCAAGCTCACCCGCGGCGGCGCGAATCTCATCGGGTGAAAAGCCTCCCTTCGACTCCTCACCACTCACATTGACCTCAATGAGCACACGCTGGGGGCCGACGAGCTCGCCTGCCTCAATCTTGCGAACAGCACGACTCGAGATCGCCTGCGCCAGATGCAGCGAACCCACCGAGTGAATCAGCTCGGCTGAGCCCAGCACCGCATTGATCTTATTGGTCTGCAGGTTGCCGATCATATCGAAGCGCACCTCGGGCAGCTCCGGATGCTCCGCCAGACCCGTGAGCTTGCGAACCAGCTCCTGCGGGCGGTTCTCGGCAAAATGGCGATACCCCGCCTGGATGGCGGCAACGGTCTCATCGACACCAACGGTCTTGGACACGGCAATGAGGCTCGCGGCGTCGTGGGGACGGCCCGCGCGATCGAGCGCCGCATAAAAACGTTCCAGAATCTGCTCGCGGCGAGCGCGCATCAAGTCCAAATAGTTATCCATTGCCAATCGCCTCCGCTGACAGCCAAACAAGTAGTCCCATGCTAACGCAAGAGCGCGGCCCCGCATGTGCAAGGCCGCGCTCACTTAGGTATTTACAATCTTTCGACGAACGGGGTTACTTACTCCTCGTCGTCCTCGCCATCGTCCTCATCCTCAAGATGATCGAGCAGGTAGCGAAGACCCTCGCTGACCTCGTTAACGGGCACCTTGGCAACGTAGCGTGCATCGACGGCGGGCCTCATGATAACACCCTCGCCCGAAGGCACGCGCATGCTCTCGAGCTCATCCTCATCAGTGCAGGCGATATCACCGGCAGTCATACGCTGTCCGGTCAACAGGAAGGTCAGACGGCAGGCGGCATCGATGGAAATCGAGGCGATGCGATCGAGATAGCGCGATACCATGATGGCGCGGCGCAGGTCGTCATAGTTGCTGTCGTCGTCCATAAAATCGCCCGTGTCCATGCGGTTAAAGGTGCGGAAGAACTTCTCGTAGGCGGCGTGCACTGGCTCGTCCTCGACGGCCAAGTTGCAGATGATGGACATGTCGTTGGTGACGAGCGCAGAAAGCGAAGAGCCCAGCACCTGGTAGACGGCCTCAGCCTCGGCCTCGACCGTGCCGACAAGCTCCTTGGGCAGCGAGATGTCGGCCTTGATCATATGACGCGTGGCGCGGCAAATCTGGCGAACCTTATCGGTCATGCGCTGCAGGTTAAAGTCGACGTAGATGATCGTCTGCAGCAAGCGGAAGTCGGAGGCGACCGGTGACTGCGTGGCAATCAGGTTGTAGCAGACGGCCTCCAGGTTGGCGCAGCGTGCGTCAATCGAAAGCGTGCGCTTCTTGGTCTTGGTGGCGAGCTTGCGGTCGTCGGTCACATAGGCCTTCACGGCATCGTGGAGGGCCAGATCGACGGCCTCGTAGATGCTCAGCATCTCGTGACGGGCCTCGATGAGCTGACGGGAAAACAGTTTGCGCATGGTTCACTCCAATCAGTTGGGTGCGGTCATGCCGCCCGCACAGTGAATACGCACCGGACCAGATCCGATCGGCTTGGGACTAGTCGCACCGATCAGCCAAAGCGGCCGGTGATATAGTCTTCCGTCCGCGAGTCCACCGGGCTGGTGAAGATCGCGTCGGTTTGACCATACTCGATGAGCGTAGCGGGCTCGCCGGCAACTTCCTGCAAGAAGAATGCGGTGTAGTCGCTAATGCGAGCTGCCTGCTGCATTGAATGCGTGACGATGATGATCGTCATCTCGGGCGCCAGCTCGGCCATCAGATCCTCGACCTTAGAGACGGACGTGGGGTCGATGGCGGAGCAGGGCTCGTCCATCAGAAGGACATCGGGTTGCACCGCAAGCACGCGCGCGATGCACAGACGCTGCTGCTGACCGCCCGAGAGCGCCAAACCATCCTTGTTGAGCTGATTGGATACCTCTTTCCAGAGGTTGGCGCGCTTGAGCGATTCTTCCACGATGTCATCGAGGTCACTTTTGCTAGTCACGCCCTGCAGACGAGGGCCAAAGGCGACATTCTCGTAGATGGATTTAGGAAACGGGTTGGGCTGCTGAAAGATCATGCCCACGCGACGACGGAGATCGACCGGGTCGACACCCTCGGCATAGATATCGTTGCCGTCGAGCGTCATGGTGCCCTCGACGCGCGTGCCCTCGATCAGGTCATTCATGCGGTTGATGCAGCGCAAAAACGTCGACTTGCCGCAGCCCGAAGGGCCAATGAAGGAGGTGATGGCGTTTTTGGCGATGTTGAGGTCAAGCCCCGTCAGCGCATGAAAGTCACCGTACCAAAAGTTGAAATCCTTGGCCGTAATGGCCGCTTGCTCCAACGTGGGAGCGGACTGATAAACGGACATGGGACTCCTTAACTAGCGACGCTTGCGCGACAGGAAGCGCGCAAACAGGTTGAAGGTCAGAATGATCACCATCAGCAAGAGCGCGGTGCCGTAGGCTGCGTTCATGTTGATGCCGTCGTTGGCAAGCAGATACAGGTGAACCGTCATGGGGCGGCCGGAATCGAGCGGCGAAATAGGTAGATTGATGGCCTGCCCCATGGTATAGAGCACCACCGCGGTCTCGCCAATGGCACGGCCGATGGCGAGAACGATGCCCGTGGCAATACGGCCAAAGGCAGAAGGAAGCACGATCTTGGAGACAACCTGCCACTTGGTGGCGCCCAGGCCATATGCGCCCCAGCGGATATAGCGCGGAACGGCGCGAATGGCCTCTTCGGTGGTACGCATGACGATGGGAAGCATCAAGAGCGCGAGTGCCAGGGCGGCCGAGACCATCGAAAGGCCCAGGCCCATGGCCTCGACAAACAAGGCGTAGCCAAACAGGCCCATAACGATGGAGGGCACCGAGGCCAAAGCGTCAGCAGCGTAGCGAATGAGCTCGACGACCTTGCCCTGCTTGGCGTACTCGGCCAGATAGACGGCTGCCAGCACAGCGATCGGCGTGCAGATAAGCATGGCGAGCGCCGTCACGTAGACGGTCGAGACGATCGTGGGCCAAATTCCGCCCTCGGCGTTGACGCCCTGGGGCCAACCGAAGATAAAGTCGAGCGAGATGTGTGGCAGGCCGTTGATGACCACGTAGGCGATGATAGCGACCAGCACCAGCGTGGTGATGTAGGCAGCGGCACGAAACACGCAAAGCATGATCTTGTTGGACAGGTCCTTGTTGATGCGGCCCTTCTTGCCGTGGGAAAGGGCACGCTTGATGCGCTCGCGCGACGAGGTCGTATCGACCGTCGTGTCAACGGAATCGGACATAGCCTACCCCCTCTTCTTCTTGGAAATCAGACGGACGATGCCCACCAGCGTGGCGGAGATGATAAACAGGACCACGCCCATGCCGAACAGCGCCGAGCGATGCAGACCCGAGGAATAGCTCATGTCGAGCGCGATCTGGCTCGTGAGCGTCGAGATAGGGCTCGCAATGCTGTCGGGAATAACCGGGGCGTTACCTACGACCATGAGCACGGCCATGGTCTCGCCGATGGCACGGCCCATACCCAGCACGATGGCATCAACGATACCCAGCTTCGCGGCAGGTAGCACGACCTTATAGATGGTCTGCCACTTGGTGGCGCCCATGGCATACGATGCCTCGCGAATGCCCATGGGAATGGAATTGAGAGCATCGATGGTGAGCGTGGTGATGGTAGGGACGATCATGATGGCGAGCACAAACCACGCCGTCAGCGCACCAAAACCAAGGCCGCCGGTCAGTTGTGCGATAAACGGGCGGATGATGATCATGCCAAAGAAACCATAGATGATAGAAGGGATGCCGGCCAACAGGTCAACGGCGGGGCTGATGAGCTTGCGCACGCGCTTGCTGGCAATCTCGACCAGGTAAACGGCCGTACCCACGCCCAGCGGCACGCCCATGGCGAGCGCACCGACGGTCACCAGACCCGAGCCGGCAAGCAGCGACAAGATGCCGTAGTGGCCCTCGGAAGGCGCCCACGTAAAGCTAAAGAAGTCCGCCAGACCGATGTCGGTAAAGACGGGCAGCGCCGAGTACGTGGTAAAGACAAAAATCAGGATGACGGTAACGACCGCCAAGAACGCGCAGGCAAAGAAGATCCACTGCAGCGCCTTCTCCTTGATATAGGTACTGCGAGATACGAGCGCCAGCTCGCGCTTCTTGGGCGTCTGAACATTCTGCTCAGTCTGGGAGTTTTCCTGTGCTTCCATGCTACTCACTCCCCTTCTCGTCGTTGGTGACGGGAATAAAGCCCGCCTCGCGAATCTGCTTGTCCATCTTTTCGGACGTCACATAGTCGATGTAATCCTGCGCCTGCTGCGAAGGCGCACCCTTCACAAAGAAGTAAAGGTCGCGCGAGATGGGATAACCGCCACTCGCGACCGTCTTCTCGGACGCCTCAACATGATTGACCGAGACGGCCTTGACCGAGGTCTTGGCGTTGAGGCTATCGACGAAGCCCAGCGAAATGTAGCCGATGGCCCCACGCGAACGAGATACCACGTCGCGCACCTGGCCCGTACCCGAAAGAACAGCCGAGCGGCGATCGAACGGCGTGCCATCCATCACGATGGTACGGAAGGCCTCGCGCGTACCGGACGCCTCGTCTCGGTTGATGACCTGAATCCTCAGGTCCTCGCCACCGACCTCTTTCCAATTGGTAATCTTGCCGGCGTAGATATCGCGGAGCTGCTCGGTCGAGAGGTTATCGACCGGGTTATCGTCGTTCACGATGACCGCGATACCGTCGTGGGCAATTACGATGGGGGTCAGGCCCAGATCCTGTTCGTCGGCATTGAGCCCACGGGAGGAGCTGGCGATATCGGCCGTGCCGGCGCTGACGGCCTCGATGCCAGCGGAAGAACCCAAACCGGAAACGAGCACGTCGATGCCGGTCTCCTCCTTAAAGCCCTCGGCCGCAATCTCGGCGATAGGAAGGCAGGTCGTGGAGCCAGCGACGGTAATGGAAGAGGTAGAAGATCCCGAAGAACAGGCACACAGCGTAAGTGTAAGCACAGCGGCGCTCAGGACCGATACGATCTTTCTCATAGCATCACGCCGATCGCAGCATGGCGCCCACAGGTGCCGTCCTCGTTACGGTAGGAATAAAAGCGGTCGTTCTGACGCACGGTCGAAAGCTGGGTATCCACGATATCATCCGCGTCGACACCGACATCTACCAGCGCCTCGCGAATGGCAGCGGAAAGATCGAGCATGCGAGAGGTACTCGCATCGATGCAAGAGAACTCGGCGGCAAAGCGATCCATGAGTTCCTGGGATACCTCATATTCGTCACCCAAGATATGGGGGCCGATATAGGCGGAAACGTCGCCCGCATCGCAGCCGGCAGCATCGCAAAGCGCCTGGCACGCCTTGGCAGAAATACGTGCAATCGTGCCCTTCCAACCGGAGTGCACCACGGCAAATCCGCCAGGGGCCACCAGCACCACGGGAACGCAGTCGGCAAAGCAGAGCAGCACGGGCACGTTATGCGCCGTACAGACGATGGCATCGCAGCCCGCGGCAATCTGCTCGCGGACGTCCTCAAGGTCATCGGCGCCATTCGAGGTCACCGCAACGATATGGTCACCATGGACCTGATTGGGAACGAGCAGGTTGTGCTCGCACTCCGCGGCACCCATAGCCTCGAGTGCGCGGCGACGATTTTCTTGAACAGCAAAGGGATCATCGCCAACATGCGAGCCCAAGTTGAGTGAGGAGTACGCATCTTCGGAAACGCCACCGGCGCGCTCGGTGAAGGCAAAGCGAACATCGGATGTCGCGCCCTCCACCAACGTAACTCCATCATGGTCGACACGCGAAACTTTGTCCGCACGTGCTGCCATACTAAAGCCTCCTAATAACACAAGTACCGCGGCATCGCCGCTACAGCCCGCGTTTATACGGCTGTCATACTTCTCTAAAAGGATACCTGCTGCGCTGGAGGCAATCGTAAAGGGAACGTAAAGAGATTGGAGGTTCTAGTTTACAAAGTCGAAATAAAAAGGGCGCGTCCATACGGACACGCCCCTGTGCACAACAATGCAAAGAACGACTTAGAAGCTACCGCGCTTCAGGAAGTCGGGAAGCTCGAACTGATCGTTGCCGAAGTTAGGAAGCTCGGTGCCACCGACGTTGCGGGTCGGAGCGGCCTGAGCCGGGCTGGTGGCCGGAGCGGTGCGCTGCGGCTCAGCGGAGGCAGCGGCCTTGCTCTGAGACTGCTGAGCAGCAAAGAGCTCGTCCTGACGGTTAACGTTGGAGTCGGAGAAGCCCGTAGCGATGACGGTGATACGCACCTGATCGCCCAGGGACTCGTCGACAACGGTACCGAAGATGATGTTGGCCTCGGGGTCGACGGCGTTGGCGACAACGTCGGCGGCGTCGCTGATCTCCTGGATGCCCAGGTCCTTGGAACCGGCGATGGAGAGCAGCACGCGCGTGGCGCCATCGATGGAGCTCTCGAGCAGCGGGCTGGAGATGGCCTGCTGGGCAGCGTCGACGGCACGGGTATCCCCAGAAGAGGTACCGATACCCATCATGGCGGTACCGGCCTGCTTCATGATGGTCTTAACATCGGCGAAGTCCAGGTTGATGATACCGGGGACGGTGATGAGGTCGGTGATGCCCTGGGTGCCCTGGGAAAGGACGCCATCGGCAATCGCGAAGGCCTCGAGCATGGTGGTCTTCTTCTCGGCGATGTCGAGCAGCTTATCGTTAGGGATGACGATCATGGTGTCGACGCAATCGGAGAGGGTCTTAATGCCCTCCTCGGCGCTCTTCTTGCGCTTGCGGCCCTCGAAGGTGAAGGGCTTGGTCACGACGGCGACGGTCAGCGCACCGACCTCGTTCATCGCGATATCGGCAACGATGGGAGCAGCGCCGGTACCGGTGCCACCGCCCTCGCCGCAGGTGATGAACACCATGTCGGCGCCAGCGAGCGCCTCGGCAATGTCGTCGCGGGACTCATCGGCAGCCTTGCGGCCAACCTCGGGGTTGGCGCCGGCGCCCAGGCCGCGGGTAAGGTCGGTGCCGATGTGCACCTTGATATCGGCATCAGAGATCGCGAGTGCCTGAGCATCGGTGTTGATGGCAACAAACTCGACGCCGCGGATGCCCTCTTCGATCATTCGATTGACCGCGTTGGTACCGCCGCCGCCGACGCCGACCACCTTAATGACGGCAAGGTAGTTGTTGATCTCTGTCTCGTGCATGTCGGTCCTCCGAACAAAGGTTATAGCCATAGCATGGGTCGACCCCTGCGCACATTAACCTTCAGGTTGAAAGTAAATGCAAAGGTAAACCGTATTATGTTTGCACATTATGAACGTATCAGTCAAATAATTGACCGTGAAAACCAAACAAACCAGATAAACGGCGTGGTATGGCCCCTCAACAAAGCATCAACCAGCGCTACGAGGTCGGAGCGTTCCTAAATGTATAGTTACCCGGAGAGCGCACATTGATATACGTTACGCCCTCTACCTGCGAAAGCAGCTTGGTGACTACGCGCTCCTTCTTGACGATATCGTTCGAATCGCCCAGCGACACCTCAATGCCGTTATTGAGGTTTGCCGAGATGGCTTCGACCGAAGGCGTGGAAATATCCTTGACTTGTCCCAAGAACTCGCTCGAAAAACCACGCACATAATCCAAGCCAGCCTTAACGGCCTTGGAGCTCACTGCCTGGCCGGAAACCGGAGCGACATCCGCCGAGACATCAGTCAACAACACCGCGCCATAGTGCTTAGCGAGCGCCAGCGCGGCATCGATTCCGGTCAAGGTATTTGAGCCCTGCCCTGTCGTGATGACGTTGCCCTGGTCATCCACTTCGACCGACGTCGACAGTGGGGCGATCCAGGTGTCATCATCCCCGATGGCCCAGGCAAGGTCATCGGAACTGATATAGGCAATTGCGATGACCTTGCGCTCCATCGGCGTAATGATGAGCGTATGCGGGAACTGACGCTGGACATCCACGCCCGAGACCCACGGATTCTGCTTGAGGTCCTCGGTAATCTGGTCGGGATCGACGTTAAAAAGCGACGTTCCCTCGGGCAAATCGATCAGCTGGATAGCATCGTGCTTCGTCACATGCTCGCTGCCTTGAATCTGAATATCAGTGGCGGTAAACAATCCAGAGTTGATCACCACGATGGCAACGACGACGAGCACGGCCAAGGCGGCCAGAACGCCGCCCACGATTTTGCCTTTGCCTGCAACGACAGAAGCGGCGTCTGATGTTTTATTTACCATCGCCCCAAGTGAAGACAACGGGTTGACGCCTTTTTTACCCGAAGGCTTCTTGGCGGTAGCCGGCACCGATGTCAGCGAGCGCGGTTTCGATGCGCCCAGCGTGCGACCTGGACGCGGCGCTTTAGTTCCCGTCGAGGGCTTAGGAGTTGCCATGGGACGGGCGGGTTTGGCGCCCATAACAGGCTTTGACGTCACCGAGGGACGCGAGGACTTTTTTGCGGCCGGACGATTACCGAGCTGCGAGCCGACAACCGGACGACTGGTCTGTCGAGCATGCCCGACAGACTTAGAGTGCGCGACGGTATTGCGTTGAGGTTTGGCAGGCGCGCCGGAACGCCCTCCGGCGCGGCGGAAGGTGGGTTTCGATGCTCTAGAAGCCGAGGAATTTAACTTCCGGTCTGAGCTCGATGCCATACGCCTCCCTCACCTTTCCGTGCACATGTCTGATAACCGCGGCAACGTCATCGGCCGAGGCAGTTCCGTTATTAACGATAAAATTAGCGTGAACGGGCGAAACTTCCGCGCCGCCAATCGAAAAACCCTTTAATCCACAATCCTCGATAAGCTTGCCCACACTCGCATCGGGCGGGTTGCGAAAGACCGACCCGCAGGATGCGCGACCCATGGGCTGCGTACGCTTGCGCCTCGTCAGGTACCGCTCCATGCGCTCGCGAATGTCGGCCTTGGGCGCCGGTTTAAGCTTGAGCACGCACTCGAGGATAATCTCATTGCGGGGAAGGCTACATTCGCGGTAGCCCCAAGTGATCTCGGACCCCGCATAATGCTTGATACCGGATGCCGGGTCAAACGTTACGACATCCTCAACCAGCGAGCCAATCCACTCGGTCCGTGTGCCGGCATTCATAGATATCGCACCGCCAACCGAGCCAGGGATGCCAACGGCAAACTCAAGGCCCGAGAGGCTACGCGACAGGGCATCGTTGACCAGACGCGCAAACATCACGCCCGCACCGACCGTCAGCGTACAACCGTCATCGGCAACAACCGTGCGCTGAAACTCACGTCCGAGCGAAATGACGGCGCCGCGATAACCGCCATCGGCAACCAGCAGATTGGAGCCCTTGCCGATGATGACCCACGGCACCTGCTCGCGATCGAGCACCGCCACGGCGCGGCGGAGGGCATGATAGCTATGGCACGTCACAAAGAGGTCGGCCTTGCCGCCGATACGATAGCTCGTATGACGCGCAAGGCGCTCGTCCTCGATCACATCCGTGTCGATCATGCCCGAGAGCGCCATGACGGCGTTAAACAGACCCATTAGACTTAAGCGTCTTTCTTGGCAGTCAAATACTCGATAAACTCGGGGCCGACGGTCGTAACGTCACCGGCACCCATAGTGAGCAGCAAGTCGCCCTCGCCCACCATCTGCTCGAGCTCCTGATTGAGCTCAAGACGGCTGGAGCAGTACACGACCTCCTTGCCAGGATGCTTGGCGCGCACGGTATCGGCGAGCATCTTAGAGGTAACACCCGGAATGGGCATCTCGCCAGCCGAGAACACATCAATCAGCAGCAGTTTATCGGCATTGGCAAATGCATCGGCAAAGTCGTCGCACAGGGCCTGCAGGCGCGAATAGCGGTGCGGCTGGAACACGACGTCGACGTGCTTGTAGCCCAGCGACGAAGCGGCAGCAAGCGTCGCCTTGATCTCGGTGGGGTGATGGCCGTAATCATCGACCACGGTGATGCCATCGATATCGCCCACGTGGGTAAAGCGACGACGGACGCCCTCAAAGCTCGAAAGCGCCTTGGCGGCGGCGTCGATGTCAAGGCCCAGGACATGGGCGACGGTGAGCACCGCCGTGGCGTTGAGCATGTTGTGGCGACCGGGATTACTCTTGATCTCCACAGCGTGCTCAGTGCCGTCCTCAAAGCGAACGATAAAGTCGCTCTGGATGCCCTTGACATCCGGGTGCATGCAGACGATGTCGTTGCTCTCGGCAAAGCCGTAGGAAAGCACGTGACGGCCCGTCGACTTGGCGAGCTCGACCAGATGCGGGTCCTCACCGCAGACGATGACGGTGCCGTCCTCGCCCACCAGGCTCATGAATTTGGCGAAAGTCGCCTCGATCTCCTCGATACCCGAGTAGTGATCGAGGTGGTCGGCCTCGACGTTGGTCACAATGACCACGTTGGGGTTCAGGAACAGGAAGGAACTGTCGGACTCGTCGGCCTCGGCGACAAAGTAGTCGCCCGAGCCGTTCTTGCCGTTCGTGTCATAGCCCTCGACGATGCCACCGATCAGGAAGCTCGGATCCAGACCCATGCGGTCGAGCATGGTGGCGCACATCGAAGACGTGGTGGTCTTGCCATGCGTGCCGGCAACAGCGACGGTGGTGTAGCCGTGGCCAAAAGCAGAGAGCATCTTGGCACGGGGCCACACGGGAATACCAAGCTCGCGAGCGCGCACGAGTTCAGGGTTGGACTCCGGAATAGCGGTGGAGACAACAACCACGTCGGGCTTGACCTCGTCGATCGTGGCGGCCTCATGGCCCACATGCACCTTCACACCAGCGCGGGTAAGCTGGCGGATATAACGTGACGTCTTAAGGTCGGAGCCGGTAACGGCATAACCGCGCTCGTGCAGAACGAGGGCGATGCCGCTCATGCCGGCGCCGCCGATACCGATAAAGTGGGCGCTCTTAAACTCGGGCGCGGAGGTTGCAGTCTGGGAATCAGCCATGTGCTCGTGTACTCCTTGCGTAAACACTGCCTGTAACCCGTTAACTGTACCGCACCTACCGCATCAGCGCGAGGGCGACCGACGATATCCCGTCTAACTAACGCAAACCCTCTACCGCATCCGCCAGAAGAGCGGCGGCCCTATCCTGAGCCAGACCACGCGCCGCCTGACGCATGGCGTCGCGTGCCGCCGCGTCATCGACCAGGTGCAGCAGCTCATCGGCAAAGGCAGAACCGTCGATATCGGCATCGGCGCAGAGCACGCCGGCCCCGGCGTCGACCAGATAACGAGCATTGGTGGTTTGGTGGTCGGCCGTCGCATGCGGATACGGCACGAGCACCGAGGGCACGGCGAGCGCAGCGATCTCGGCCACGCTCGATGCGCCCGAACGCGAGAGCACCAAATCGGCAGCAGCCAGCATATCGCCCATGTTGTCGATGTAAGGCTGGACGCGGTAACGCTTCGCCTCCTCGGGCGTCAGCGCCAAAGCGCGCTCGGTCTCCTCAAAGCCGTCGGCACCCGTCGAATGCAACACATAGAGGTTCTTGCGCGAAAGCAGCTCGTTTTTGAGCGAAACCACGCGCTCGTTGAGGTGTTGGGCGCCAAGTGAACCGCCAAAGACGAGCAGCAGCGTAGCGTCCTCGGGAACGCCAAGTGCCTTGCGGCCGCGAGCGCGATCGCCCTCGATCACCGAGCGACGTACGGGGTTGCCGGTCATGAGCACGTGGTCAGGGTCACCTTCGCGCTCAAAGACCGAACGCGCTGCCGGCACCGAGATGCACACGCGGGCGGCGTGGGAGTTCATCATCTTGTTGGCCAGGCCCGGAACAGAGTTCTGCTCATGCAGCAGATACGGAACGCCCGCGCCCTTGCACCACCCCAGCAGCGGAACCTCGACATAGGCACCAAAACCAATGGCGGCATCGGGCTTGCCGACCTTTGAGAAATGACTGGCGAGCGCACGCTTGGCTTTGTTGACACGCCACAGCGAGGTCAGCGCCGTCCAAGGACGGGAGCGGTCGAAGCCCGTGACCGTAATGGGCACAAAATCAAACCCAGCCTCGGGGACCAGACGACCCTCGAGCTTGCGCGACTGGCCCACGAACACAACGTGGTGGCCACGGTCACGGAGCTCTTCGGCCAAGGCGAGCGCGGGTTTGATGTGCCCTGCCGTGCCGCCGGCTGCAATAGCAACGGTCATTTTATCGGTCATGGTAGTCCCTTCGTACACGCGGTCCCTGGCCGTCGGTACGCAGACGCGCCGACGGGTCTGAGTTCAAATCGATTCGATTATATCCGCCGCCCGCATTGCGAGGAGTGGGGCGCTGAGGACGACCTTGCGGCGCCGTTCGCTGACGCGGGCGGGCTGCGGGGTCGGTCGCAGAGCCATCCAGGACGGTAAAACCGTTACGCGAAGATCGCTCGCCGCGC
>CAJLAN010000028.1 GCA_905204635.1 uncultured Collinsella sp.
CTGCTGTTAACGCATCGCGCCTTATAGTCAGGGGCCCGTATCCTATCGGATGCGGGCCCCTTTGCTTTGCCGTGGTCCCGGGGCGCACGGCCTTTGTGGAACATCGCCGGGGCGCCGCGCGCTGCGAGAACCCTGCGCCTAGATCTCGGCCTCCGCATGGCCTCGCTGCGCCTCGGGCAGCTCCCCGTAGAGCGGATGGTCTTCGAGCCTAAAGCGCTCGACCTGTTCGGGAGTGCGACCGCGTACAAAGAGCCACGAGCGATCGATCGGCGTCGCCATGAGCGTGCTGGGCAGCGCGTTGGCGCGGTCGGAAAACACCCGGGCACTCTCGGGATCCTGGAACGCCAGCACCAGATGCGTGTCGCAGTTGCCCATGATGGAGCGTGCGCGTGCCTCGCCATAGAGCGCATCGAGCTGGTTGGTCGACTGCAGCAGCAGCGTCGCCCAGATGTTGCGGCTTCGGATAATCGAGAGCACGTTGTCGATCTGGGGGATCTGCAGATTTGCGAAGTCATCGAGCATAAAGCGCACGGGCACGGGCAGGCTGCCGTCGGGCTGCCTATCGGCCTCGCGAATGAGGCCCATAAACGCCTGCGTAATAAAGAGGCCGGTCAGCGGATCGAGATTGCGGTCGATATCGCTCACGGTTACAAACAGGGCGCAGGGGGTGTGTCCCATGGAAGCGAAGTCCACCTGATGGCACTCACGATAGAGCTGTGCCGCACCGTCGAATCCCAGACACATGACCTTTTCGGCAAGGATGCCGACGATGCTCGCGTGCATGCGCTCGGCATTTTGCGTAATGGCGTAGCGCCGCCATAGCGAGAGGGCATAGCTTTGGGGGTCGGTCGTGATCAGGTCGTCAAACAATCGACCCGTGGCACCGTCCTGCAGGTGCTCGATCAGCTTGATGACCGAGCTGATCGTCTGCTCGTCGGCGGGTAGCTGTTCGGTGACGTAGGCGATAAGACACGACAGCAGGTTTGCCGCCGCATGATCCCAAAAGGGCTGGTTGTTGTCCTCGATGGGGCAGATGGCCTTTGCCACCGAGAGAATGTCCTGCTGGTTGGGTCTGCCGTCCGCCTTGCGGCGAATGTGCCTCAGGGGGTTGTAGCCGCAGCGCTCGATGCCGGGCGCAAGGACCGGGACGGTGTTGAGGTCGGCGAAGTTGAGACATTGCACGCAGTAACCGTGGGCTGCCAGCACGGGTCCCACTTCGCGACAGAGCGTGCCTTTGGTGTCGAGCACGATGTAGCTTGCGTTCATTTGCAGCAGGTTGGGCTTGAGGACGTTTCGGGTCTTGCCGGCTCCCGAGGGGCCGATCACAAGTGCATTGTTGTTGAGTCCCGTTTGGCGGGTGTCGCAGGAAAGCGTTCGATCCTTGGCGAGGATGGTGGACGATGCGGACTCAGATGCGGCGAGGCGGCTGGTGAGGTTAGACATGGGCGACCTCCTTGGTGGTCGAGAGGATTTCGTGGGCAAAGCCGAGCTCGACGGCGCGCTCGGCCGAAAGGTAGGTGTCTTTTGCAGTGAGGGACTGGATGCGCTTGGGCGTGAGGCCGCTGCGGTCCGAGAGGATTTGCGTGAGGGTCTTGCGGGTCTGCATGAGACGCCGGCTGGTTTCCTGCAGCGCAAGTGCCGAGCCGCCTGCCCCCTGGGGGATCAGCGGGTCGTGAATCATGAGCTCTGCATGGGGCGCCATACGGCGATCGTCGCCGCCCATAAAGATCACGGCGCCCATGGACGCGGCGAATTCCAGGCAGACGGTGCGGATGGGGCACGATGCGAGGCGCATGGCGTCATAGATCGCAAGACCCGATCGCACGCTTCCGCCGGCGCTGGCGACAAATATGGTGATGGGGCGGCTGGGGTCGGTGGCATCGAGCAGGCGGATCTGTTGGCATAGGTCGTGGGCCATCGGGGTTTCGATATTTCCCATGACGGAGAGCTCGCGACGGGCGAGCATCTCATCGTAAATGCTGGTGAGCGTGATACCTCGGGCGGATTCACGCATGGTGAGGGGGCTGATGATGGGGGAATGATTGGTGTCCATGGGGACTCCTTTCTGTTGGTTGTGTTGTGGAATAGGATTGTTGCCCGCGGAGGGCTGGCGGGCTACAGGGTTCGTCCGAGCCTGAGATCGAGCTCGGTTGTGGGGCAGGCTGCCTGTCCGTGCGGCTCGCAAGCGCCAAGGGCTCCAAAGCGATGGAGCGTTGCGGCGGGGAGCCGCAGCTGATGCTCGACAGGGGCACATCCGTCATTTTTGTAATGAGCCGCGTAGTACTGCGCGATGCTGGCGTTCATCTCGCTGCCATTGCGATGGCGCCCAAACTGGCGTCTGCAGGTCTCGATGATCTTTGCTACCGACTTGGGTGCCGTCGCGGGAACAAGGGCGAGATAGCCCTCAAATAGCTCGTTGATGCTCAGGAGGCACAGCAGGTCGATCAGCGTCCTTATGGCTGCTCCCCCGGCGGAAAAGTGCGCGGTCATGCGGTTATATCGGTTGCGGTCGACGATGGCTGCATGGGGTCTCGGAGTTTTCTGCCCTGTGGTCCCGGGCTTTTGCCGCGCCTGTGTATTGAGCTCGACGTTGCAGCGCTTGAGGCCGTCCAACGGAAGGAACAGTGCGGTGCGCAGGGTGTTCCGCTTGCTTTCGAGTTCATGACGCTCGTCGGGTTCCCATTCGAGCTTGAGTTTCGTGTCGAGCGCCGTAAGCATATGGGCTAGGCAGCCTACGGTAAGAACGTACGAATCGTTGTCGCGTTTTGGGGCATAGGGGTCTGTCAGCTTGCGAATGTCGGGGTCGCCCATGATCTTTGTGCAGCGCTTCAGCAGTTGAGGGTGGTCGGCCAAGATCGTCGCGAGCGGTAGCGACGCGTAGTTCTTGATGGTCGCGGCGGCAAAGGCGGCGTCATATTCGTTTGCATATGCTCGCTCAATGCGGGCATCCAGAATGCTTTTCTTATCGCCGTCTTCAGCGTGGTGGTTTGTCATAGCTTCTCCAATCGGTTGATGTTCGTGCTGTTTGGTGATGGGTTGGTTGTCGTGAGTGATGTGCTTGCCGTGGGTGATGTGCTGACGTTGGGGTGCTATGCGGTTTTCAATGAGCCCGTGAGGCAGTTGCTGCAGGGGCGGGATGGAACGGCCCATGCAAGGCGGAAGGCATCGTGCTCAAAATCGAGACAGCAATGCCCTGGGTGCCTCACATGTGGCAGTTACCTCATTAAGTTGTCATTGCGTTTGGGGTTGTACTTTGCCGATCTTCTTTCTCTTACACGCTAAAAACTGAAATTTCATATGCTCGATCTACTTAAAACCGCAACGGCGGTCTTTTATCAACTTATATGTCGGAACGCGTCTTTGCAAGTACTTTTTTGCGTTTGTTTCAAATGGGGTGGTTTTGCAACCGTCACGCGCCACGCTATGCGAACGTGCCCCGGCTCGGATAAGATAGTGCGCGATAAAAACGATGCAAGGAGGCACATATGGCAATTAAAGCCATCGCGATGGATATTGACGGTACGCTCACCAACGACCAGAAAGTGATTAGCCCGCGCACGCGCGAAAAGCTGCTCGCGGCGCAGGAGTCGGGCATTAAGCTCATTTTGGCTTCGGGCCGTCCCGCATGGGGACTACATGCTCTGGCGCAGGAGCTCGACCTTCAAAACCATGACGGTCTGCTGGTTGCCTTTAATGGCGCGCATGTGGTCGACGCTCAGACCGATGAGGTCCTTTTTGACCAGGCCATGCCGGCTGACGAGCTGCACCGTCTGATTGATCACCTGCAAAACTATGATGTGATCCCCATGATCTCGCTCGGGCGCGACCTGCATGTAGAGGACTCGTATCGCTGCATGATTACACTGCCGGACGGCTCGCAGAAGAATATCGTCAAATACGAGCGCGATGCCTGCGACCTTAAGATTCGCGAGGTGGAGAGCCTGCATGAGGTCGCTGATGCTTATCCCGTGGACAAGCTGCTGACGGCGGGCGATCCGGCCTACCTGCAGGCGCATTACGAGGAGATGTATGCGCCCTTTAAGCAGACGCTTTCGGGCATGTTTACGGCCGACTGGTACTTTGAGTACACGGCGCCCGGTATCGACAAGGCCCGCGCACTCGAGGGTGCCCTGCCCAAGCTCGGCATCGATGCCAGTGAGGTCGTATCGTTTGGCGACGGCCAGAACGACAAGTCCATGATTGAGTGGGCCGGCACCGGTGTTGCCATGGGTAACGCCGTCGAAGAGGTTAAGGCTGTAGCCCAGATGGTGACCGCCGATAACAACGAAGATGGCATTGCGGTGGCGCTGGATAAGCTGCTGGGTTAGAATCGCCGATTAATGCATGGCTCGGGCGCCTGCTTGCGGGCGTCCTTTTGTTAGGGAGGGTGCCGTGTCCGCATTTCCGTTCGACGCCGTTATCTTTGACATGGACGGCGTCATTGTCGATACCGAGTATTACTACTTGGGCGAGACTGCCGCGTTTGCCAAGGAGCTTGGACTTAATCTGACTCAAGAGGAGTTGAATGGGCAGGTCGGTACCTCGCATCAGTTCTTCCTGCATATGCTGGTCGATTGGTTTGAGCGCGCCGGTAAGGGACACTTCACTGGCGAGGAGGCGTTGGCCCGTTGGGACGAGTGGGCGCATAAGCGTCCGCGTGACTATCAGGCTTTGATTAACCCAGGCGCCGTGGATACGATTCGAGAGCTGCCGCGCCGTGGCGTTCGCGTGGCGCTTGCCAGCTCGTCTCCCATGGTTAGCATCGAGGAAGTGCTCAACGCATGCGGGCTGTCTGATGCCTTTGAGTATGTGGTGAGCGGCGAGCAGTTTAAGGAGAGCAAACCCGAGCCCGACATCTACCTGCATGCGCTGGACCTGCTGGGGCTGCCCGCGAATCGTTGCTGCTGCGTTGAGGATTCCGTTCCGGGCATTACCGCGGGTAAGCGAGCCGGCCTGACGGTCATTGCCAAGCGCGAGGAACGCTTTGGCTTTAGCCAGGATGCCGCGGACAAGATTATCGACCAGCTGCCGGAGCTGCTCACGCTTTCTTAGGAGCGCGGTAGTTGCGCGTTTTTCGGGTCAGATGAGTAAATACCCGACATTTTGGTGCGGCAGCAAGCATACTTTATGCTAATGCGGGCTTAAGGGCTTGTTGAATGCCCTTGAGCCCGCTTTTGACTTAATTGTGCTGGGAGAGGGTATATGCCACCGACTGAAGGGCTAACTGACGGTAAAGCAGCGATACCGCTGTACCAACAGGTCATTGATATCATTAAAAACGAAATCAACTCCGGCGCCTACAAGGCAGGCGCGCGGATACCCAACGAATTCGAATTGGCTGAGAGCTATAAAGTTGGCCGCGTTACCGTGCGACGCGCTATTGAGGAGCTCGTCCAGCAGGGCTATCTAACGAAGCGACAGGGGAAAGGCACGTTCGTCAATGCCCCCAAGCTCAAGCGCAAGATTCGCCAGAAGGATGACGTCCAGAGTTTTTCGGACGCATGCCGCGTTAACGGAATGGAACCGGGGGCGTGTGTCATTTCGAGAAAGATACTGCCGGCGGATTCTACCGAAGCACAGTTCTTTGGTGTTCCCGTTGGAACTGACTTGATTTGCGTCGAGCGTGTGCGTACTGCCGATGGCGTCCCCGTCATGCTTGAGAACAACATATACGTTTACGAGGACAACGCCTATCTATCAACGGCGCCTCTATCTAACCAATCCATTTTTGAGTTCGTGCGCAACCAGACTGGCCGCATGCCCGCGTTTACCGACCCGTGCACGCTCGAGATCGCGTGCGCATCGCCCGAGGTCGCTCGGTTGCTGGCGGTTCCCGTTGGCGAACCCTTGTTTTATATGGAAGCCTTCTTTTTCGATGAGCAACGGCGGCCGTTTATCATCGGTCGTCAGCGGATCGTTGGGTCTCGCTACGTTTTTGACATCTAGGACATTGCGAATGGAAACGCCCGGTGGATCATCTCACCGGGCGCTTCCATACCGTTCACGGCGCGAACGCGACCGTTCAACCGCGTTGCGGCAATCAGTTTGAAATTATCTTGATGACGGGAAAAGCTGCTGGTAATCTATAGAACGTCATAGAACGTTTGCCTTATGCAAGCGTTGAAGCGAGATGCGATGCAGTCTCGAGTTCTTTGGAGGTATCTATGTCAGATACGAAGGCGAAGAAGACAAACAGACGTTTTAAGTTCAAATTACCGCATGTCTATACGATCATGTTCTTGCTGATCGTTGTCTTTGCGGTCCTGACTTGGATCGTTCCCTCGGGTCAGTATCAGCGCAAGACGATTTCGACAGCGGCGGGCGAGCGCGAAGTCGCCGTTGCTGGAACCTATGAACAGGCCGATAAGAACTACACCGATTCCGAGACCGGCGAGACCATCAATCTGGGTCAGGATATCTTCGCGGTCCTGCAAGCGCCCACTAAGGGCATCCAGGAGGCTGCCGACGTCGTTGCGTTCGTCTTATTGATTGGCGGATCGTTCGCAATCATCACCAAGACCAACGCTTTGAATGCCGGCATGAGCCGTGTGATTAAAAAGCTCAAGAACAAGGACATCCTCATCATTCCCATTACGATGACGTTGCTGTCCATTTGCGGCACTACGTTTGGCATGTCTGAGGAAGCCCTGCCGTTCTATGCCATCTTCATTCCCATCATGATGGGTATCGGTTATGACTCGATGACGGCATTCATCATCTGCTTCCTTGGTCCTAACCTGGGATATTGTGCTTCGACCATCGACCCGTTTAATGTTTTGATCGCCCAGGGCATCATTGGCATCGAGGGCAATCCTCAGCTGTGGCTGCGCGCCGTTTCTTGGGTCATCTTTACTGCCGTCGGTATCGCATGGGCCATGCGCTACGCTATGCGCGTCAAGAAAAACCCCGAGTCGTCCATTACGTACGAGGACGACAAGCTCAAGCGTGTTGAGTTTTCCGTGACCGATGCCTCCATCGAGGAAGAGTTCACTACCCGTCAGAAGCTCGTACTTATCGATTTTGCCTGCGGTATGGGCATTATCGTCTGGGGTCTTGTTACCCAGGGCTGGTACATGAATGAGATTTCCGCCGTGTTCCTTGGCATGGGCTTGCTTGCCGGTATCCTGGGCGGTCTTGACCAGCAGACGATCGCTGAGGAGTTCGTTAAGGGTCTCGCCGATTTTGCGTACGCTGCTATCGTTATCGGTATCGCTCGCGGTATTCTGGTCATCGCCGAGGGCGGCATGATCATCGACACCATCCTCCAGGCGCTCGCTACTGCGCTCGCCGGTGCACCCGCTGCCGTCTACACCACGTTTATGTATATCGTCCTTGGCCTGCTCTCTTTGCTGGTTCCCTCGAGTTCTGGACTTGCGGCGCTCACCATGCCCGTCATGGGTCCGCTGACCGAGCTTATGGGCCTCAATCCCGAAGCTGCCGTTACCGCGCTCCAGTTTGCTAATCAGACCATCAACACCATCAGTCCCGTGGCGGGCATGACGGTCGCCGGCCTTGCCGTGGCTAAGATTTCGTTTGGCCAATGGTGGAAGACCATTTGGAAGTTCTTCATTTTCATGGTCGTCTTTGGCCTGATCGTAACGGCAATCTCTGGCATGCTTCCGGTGTAGGTGGTTGTGATGTCTGATCGTTTAACGGTCCTGACGTCTAAGAGCGTCTTTACCGGTACGGGGGACCTGCCGTTCGAAGGTTTCGTAGCGGTCCGTGGCAATCGAATTGAGGCGGTTGGCACCAAGTGTGAGGTAGCTTCGTATTTGACCCAGGCGGACGAGGTAGTTGATCTGGGCGACCGTACCGTCATGCCTGGCCTGATCGATGTGCATACCTTCTATACAGGCTGGGCGCTGCGGACGTTGGGGTCTGATCTGTCCGGCATCGCTGATGCCAAAGAGGCCGTGTCGCTCTTGCGTGCATGGAAAGAAGATCATCCGGATTGCGCGGCGGCTTTTGGCCACAGCCTACCCGAAACGTTGGCATCGGATGCCGAGAACGCAAATACGGCAGCTGTGTTTGACGATTGTTTTGGCGATATCCCTGTCGTCTGCTTTACACCGGGTGCGGAGACCTGCGTTCTCAATGCTGCCGCCAGTGCACGATACGGCTTTACACCCCAGGCGTGCTATGCCGAGAAGATCTGGCGCATGATGAGCGATTTCCTCGCGCTGCCCGAGGTACGTGCGGGGTATTCGGACTACATGAGCATGCTTAACGAGCGCGGCGTTACCGCCATCAAGGAGATGGCGTTTGATGACTACTACGGTTTTGCCGACGAAATGGCTCGCCGTGAGGAATCTGGTGAGCTGACGGTTCGCGTCTCTATGATGTCGCAGCCGGTGGGTGCCGGTGCAAATCTGGCATATGCCCGCGAGGCACGAGAGCGCTTCCGGGGACCGTTCGTTCGTTTTTCTGGCTTCAACCGTATGACCGATCGCGGCGTATGGGCGGGGCTTGCCGAGATGATTGACCCCTATGAGGACACGGCCGATGCGGGCGCTGCCGGCAAGACGGTTGTCGAGGAGCCCGAGTGGGATCTGATTGAGAACGAGCTGCGCGCAATTGATGCTGACGGCTTCCGATATTCCTTGCATTGCCAGGGCGATGGCGCCGTTCGTCGCACCGTGGCGCTCTATGCCTCGCTGCCTCGAGACGAGCATGGACGGTTGCTTCGCCGCCATGCGATTACCGATCTCGAGAACTCTGATCCGACCGATCTTGTCAAGTTTGGCAAGTTAGGTGGAATTTGCGAGGTCTATCCGCAGATTCTGACGCTGGACCGGCGCGAGGATTGCCTGTCGATGATGCGTCGACAAATTGGCAAGACGCGACTTTTGCACAGCTGGAATCGCCGCGGCATGGAAGATTCCGGATGCACGGTGTGCTGTGGTACGGATTTGCCGCTGCTGATTCCGAGCCTGGGCGAGTCAATCTACAGTGCGTGCGGCGGATACTTCGACGATGGACTGCCCGTGAATGAGGCCAACGCGCTGACGCTTGTCGAGCTCTTGCGTGCTTGGACTGCCGGGGGCGCGTACGATCTGATGCGCGAAGACGAGCTGGGTACGCTCGAGGTCGGCAAGCTTGCTGATATCTGCGTGCTCGATCGGGATGTGTTCGACCTCGATTATCGCGACGCACGCGATCTTTCGGTTGATATGACGATGTCGGACGGACAAATCGTGTTCGATCGAAATAAGGAGGCATAGGATGTCTGAATCCAAGCCGACGCTGCGCCGCGAACAGATTGCGGGCATGAATATCCACTACATCATGTGGTCGCTCGATTACTTCCTTGATGTGCAGCAGCGTTTGGGCTTTGAGTCCATTGAGCTGTGGTGTGCGGAGCCGCATGTGACACTCGACCATACGGGCTACTTTGAGGCTGAGGTCCTGGCGAAAAAAGCCGCAGACCGTGGGCTTAGGTATCGTACTCTGTGCCCCGAGAATGTTGTCTATCCTTGGCAATACTGCGCACGCAAACCGCTGCATGAACAGCGCAGCCTGGCGTACTTTAAGCACGGCATTGAGCTTGCCGAGGTACTTGGGTGCGACCGTATGTCCGTCAACTCGGGCTGGGGCGACTGGGACGAGGACCGCGAGGAAGCCTGGAAGCGCAGCCGCGAGCACATGTCCATTCTGGCGGAGTATGCCGGCGAGCACGGTCTGGTGCTTACGATGGAAAGCCTCCGTCCCGAGGAGAGCAACCTTGTGACGACGGTTTCCGATGCGAAGCGCATGATTGACGAGGTCGCGAGCCCGTACTTACAGCCCATGGTTGATACAACCGCGATGGGCGTTGCAGGCGAGACGCTCGAGGACTGGTTTGCCGCCTTTGGTGATGGGGCAATTCACGAGATGCACTTTATCGACGGTGATCCGTATGGCCATCTGGTGTGGGGCGATGGCAAGCACGATATGGACGCCTTCGTTGCCACGCTCAACGCCCATGGTTTCGACGGCATGCTGGGCCAGGAAATCACGGACGGTCGTTACTACGATGACCCGGCGGCGGCTGATGCCAAGAACATGGCCGCATTCGAGAAATATCTGATTGACTAAAACAACTATCGGCCACGCAACCAACGTCATTGATTGCGGCCCAAACAAGAAAGGAACTGGATATGAACGCACACGATCTGATCAAAGAGGCAATTGCCGAGAAGGGCAAGTTCGACAGCGTCTACTGGATTGCTTGTGGTGGCTCCATGATCGATTTGATCCCGGCTCACGAGCTTCTGCAGCGCGAGGCAACCACCTTCACTTCGTATATCTATACGGCTCGCGAGTTCGATATCATGCGTCCGCGTCGTCTGGGCGAGAAGTCCCTGGTCATTGCTTGCAGCCACAGTGGCAACACCCCCGAGGTCGTTGAGGGCTGCGAGATTGCCCTTGCCGCCGGCGCTACGGTGATCGCCCAGACCGACAACGCTGGATCTAAGATCGACTCCGGCAGGTGGACCACGTGGGTCTACCCATGGGGCGAGGGCGTGCCGCAGGCTGAGGTCCCCGCTGGCATTTCGCTGTCGCTTGCGGCCGAGCTGCTCGATCAGCAGGAGGGCTACGCCGATCTTGCCGATATGTATGCCGGTATCGCCGAGATGGATAAGATTCTTCCCCCGGCACGTGAGAAGGTAAATGCCGAGCTGGGCGATCGTTTTGCCAAGCTTTGCCAGGAGCACGAGTTCTTCTATATTCTGGGCAGCGGTCCCAACTTTAGCCAGACCTACGGTTTCGCTATCTGCTCTCTTATGGAGATGCAGTGGCAGCACTGCAGCTACATCCACTCTGCCGAGTACTTCCATGGCCCCTTCGAGGCTACTCAGGATGGCGTTTTTTACTTCCTGCAGATGGGCTCCAGCGAGTGCCGTGCTATGGACGAGCGCGCCCTGGCGTTCCTTAAGACGCATACCGATACGCTGATGGTGCTCGATGCCAAGGAGTACGGTATGGAAGCCGTGCCGGCGAGCGTCCGTGCCTATCTGGACCCGGTGCTGTTCTACGCCATGAACTGCGAGCTGCGTGCTGCACGCGGCAAGGTGTTTGATCACGATCCCGATTTCCGTCGCTATATGGGTGTTGTCGAGTACTAGAAGGGACAAAGGCCATGGCATTTAACGTTAACGCGCTCGGATTTGGCGACAACGTCGTCGATCGCTACGAGCATATCCACACCATGTATCCTGGCGGCAACGCGGTGAACTTCGCCGTTTATGCCAAGAAATGCGGTGCCGCACGTTCCGCATACATGGGCATTTTTGGCAATGACGCCGCTGCCGAGCATGTCATTGCAAGCCTCGAGGATGAGGGTGTCGAGCTTGACAAGTGCGAGCAGATGATTGGCGAGAACGGAGCGGCTCGCGTGACCGTCGTTGACGGTGACCGTGTCTTCCTCGGCTCCAACGAGGGCGGTATCCGTGGCGATGCGCGCTATGTCCTCGATCGCTTTGACCTTGCGTACATGAAGCAGTTCGATGTGGTTCATTCGGGCAACTATTGCTTTACCGAGCGCGAGCTGCCCAAGCTGAAGGCTGCGGGCGTCACGGTCTCTTTTGACTTTTCGGACGACTCCACCGACGAGTACTACGAGCAGATTGCACCCTACGTCGATTTTGCCTTCTTTAGTGCGGCGGATGCCGCGAGTGAGGACGAGATTCGCGAGCGTCTGGCATGGGTGAAGGGCCTGGGTCCGCGTTTTGTGTCGGCTACGGCGGGTGCCGAGGGCTGCATTGCTTACGACGGCGAGCGTTATTACCGCCAGCTGGCTAAACCGGTAACGGACATGAAGGACACCATGGGGGCGGGCGACTCGTTCCTCACCTCGTTTTTGATGTGCTATCTCGATTCCGTCAAGCGTGGTGAGGATGGCGCCGAGGCCATCGAGCGCGCGCTCGACTTTGCTGCCGGGTTTGCTTCGACCGTGTGCGGCATGGAAGGTTCTTGGGGCCACGGAGCACCAATCGTCGAATAGCCGAGCGGTCCCGGGGAGGTGCGGGTGCCTCCCCGGGACTCGGTGTGCAAAAAATGCCAAATATGAGTACTGTGACTAATTTAGTCGCAGCAAAATCAACCCCTTCAGATGTGATTTGAGCGTTTGGAGGGGTTTAAAATTGCGAAAATGCAGGATGAGTGACTGTAAAAGTGTTAGTTAATGGACAATCGTAGATTATTCTGGCGGTCGTAAAGCTCAAAGTAATGTATCCATTTCGCTAGCAGTACTCATATTTGACGTTTTTTGACCACAGGGGTCAGCGAAGGCTAAAAACAGAGTGTGCATTCGCTAAAACCGCCGACTCAATATGCTTTGCGGCACAGTTTTTGAGTGAGGCGATGCGTTCTGAGGTCCATGTGAGCGATCTGATGAGCGACTGCGCGCTTGTTTCTGTGTTTGGCTCGGCCGGCGCATCGGTCTCGAGCAGTAGGCGGTCGAGTGGAATCTGTCGTGCGTATTCGCGACCGCGCTTGGTCGCGAGCATACGCTCGTTCACGGAAAAATAGCAGCCTGCGTTTTGCGCGCGGGCGAGTTCGTCCGAAGTACCGCTAAACCAGTGGAAGATGATAACGGGGGAGTCGGGGTTTGGGATGAGTAGTCCATGCGATTCGAGGATGTCCAGTACGGTTCCTGCCGAACGAACGGCGTGAATTGATATCACGCGCCCGGCAAGAGAACGCTGCGCGAGTGTGTCGCAGAGCCGGTCAAATGCCTGTATTTGTAGCGGTTCGCTTTCGGCAAAGCGCGCGGAAAAGTCGAGTCCGACTTCGCCGATGTAGCGTTCTTGGGCAGCAACTTCGCAAAGCAGATCGACTTCGGCAGGACTGCAGCGGCCGTCGGCGAGCCACCAAGGG
>CAJLAN010000029.1 GCA_905204635.1 uncultured Collinsella sp.
CCCACCACGCCTATAGCGTTGACGTGCTCGTGCCCAACCGTCGCGAGGCGCTCGAGGCCTTCCCCGAGATTCCCTGCGACCGGGCAACCATTGATGACTATCTTCGCCTCATGCTGAAAGGGGCTTCAAAATGAAACGTGCCTTTATGTCTGAGCTCGCCATCGTCCGCACGCTTGTCCCGAGCATCGCGGGCGTCGGCCTGTTCATATTCGTCGTACTGACCCTCGCCAACGCATCGGACGGTGACTCCGGCATGAGTGCCGGCGCCTGCGCGGTCAGTGCCATGTCGCCCATCATGGCCATGAGCTCGCTGGCCGGCTTCGACAATCAAAATGGCTGGGAGCGTTATCGGGCGACGTTGCCCTTCTCGCGCAAAGACATTATTTGTGCCCGCTACCTGTGCATCGTTGTCTTCTCGGCCATCATGGCCTGCGCCGCCGTGCTTTTGAACATCATCGTCCTTCCGCTCTTCAACAGTGCGGGCGTGACCTCGACAGGACAAACCGTCTTTGAGATCGCAATAGCCTCGGCAGCATCGATGCTCATCTCCCTCATGATGGTGTTTTTGGCACAGCCGCTGTTCTTTCGATTTGGACACATGGAGGCGCTGCGCCTATCCGTTGGCCTGTTTGCCCTGCTCTGGTGCCTTGCCATTGCCACGTTGAGCTCCTCCAACCCCATCAGCAACTGGCTTATGTCGAATGCCGGGGCAAATCCCGATCCCACCGTCCTTGGCTGTCTGTGTGCAGGAATTGCAGTACTGGCGCTCGCACTATGTGCAATCAGCTGCACCGTCAGCACCAAGGTTTACCGAGCACGCGATTTGTAAGCACGCGAGTCTCGATCTACGAAGGGCGTGATCGCCCCCTCCCCGCCAATCCGTGGCAAACGGCATGTCCCCGGCGTGCGCCACCGTACTACTTGCGCAGCGGCTTGGGCAGCGGAATGCCAGCGGCGATAACGGCGGCGATGATCATGCAGACGATACCCTTGAGTGGGAAGCACATGAGCAGCAGGCCCACGACCATGACCGGCTGACGCATGACCGCACCCATCGTCGATGCCGTGCAGACGGCGACGCAAAATACCGGATCGGCGCCGGTGAGGATGGCAAGGCCGTAGCCCAGGCTTACGCCCGAGAAGATGACGGGAAAGAAATGGCCGCCGCGCCAGCCCATATTGATGAGGGCGGGGGTCAGCATGGCCTTAACCAGACCGGTCGCGATGAGCACGCCGGCGGGGATGGTCAGATAGGTTTCCATGAGCACGTCGGCCTGCGTCTCGCCGGCAAACATGGTGAAGGGCAGAGCCGTACCGCAGGCGGCAAGTACCAGACCGGCCAGCATTGCCTTGGCGATGGGGCGCCCCCCTATTGCATGGGACAGTGCCTCGCTTGCATGCTCAGAGACAAAGTACAGCCAGCCGCAGACCGTACCGACGAGCGACAGGGGGATAAGCCAGGCAAGTTCCAGGTTGCCCACCTCGGCGGACTCGAACCTGGGCATGCCCATGCCGCCGCCCACAAGCTGGCCAAGCAGCAGGTAGGCACCCAGACCGCTGGCAATCGCAATGCCATAGACCACCGTCTTTTGCGCCTTGGGCAGCTTGATGGTGATCTCGTCGGACGCGGACTCATTGTGGGCGTCTTCGCCCTGGCCGTCAGCGCTACCGGCGAGCGGCGCCACAAAGCCAAAGACGGGCGCGGTAAAGAGCGCCGTCAGGGCAGCCTGGGTCCCCAGCAGTGTGAGCTCCCTAAACTCGGCGCCAAAGCGGCGCATGCGGTCGCCAACCCAGCTGCACAGACCCGCGATAACGCCGGCCAGGCCCGCCTCCGGTCCAATACTTCCGCCAAACAGCAGCGGCAGCAATGCCGCGAGCGAAAGCTTGCCCAGGTTGTCGTACGGGTAGCGCCCATCTTGCTTGACCTTAGCCATCACCTGATTGAGGTTATCGGTCTTGGCGCCCGTAAGCTTTTCGTACAGACCGATTAACAGGCCGCCCAGCAGGCAGACAAAAAACGGGTACGGCAGAAAGCCAAACGGGCCGCTGGCGAGCTCGGGCGAAGCGACGCCCAGTGCGTGCGGGATCTCAGTCCATAGATAGTCGATGCCGTGCTCCATCGCAAAGAAGAACAGCCAGACTGCGGCGCCCGCGAGTGCGCCGGTCACGGCAACGCTAACTAAAAACAGCACGCGGTTTGTGGGTTTGGCAAGGTTATCCATCGGGTCCTCCCGCGGTCAAAGTCGACATAGATGCGTTTTATTGTAGAGCGAGCGTCGCCCGAACGAGCCAACCATCTGCGCTGCAAACGGCACCATTGGGAGTCATAGTGGGGCAGGCTCAAGCCTTATCCGTTGATAATCGAGGCGATCTCGCGCAAATCGTCGGCAAAGTAGATGCCGTGCTGGCGCCTCGGGCTCGAAAGCCCTTTATCAATCATGTGCCCGAGCAGCGCCTTGAGGTCGTTGTAGTAACCGTCCAGGTTATACAGGATGCACGGAGCACTCAGGTGCCCCAACGACACCGCGGACATAACCTCGGCAATCTCCTCGAGCGTGCCCGTCCCGCCGGGAAAGGCAATGAAGGCATCACCAAGCTCGATCATCTTGGCTTTACGCTCGGCCATATCGCTCGTCACGATGAGGTCGTCGATTCCGTCATGTTGAAACTCGGCCTCGATAAAAAAGCTCGGCTCAACACCCGTCACATGTCCACCTGCCTCGAGTACGCTATCGGCGAGCGCGCCCATCAGTCCCGACTTGGACCCGCCGTATACCAGCGCGTGTCCGTTGGCGCCAATCCAGTTGCCCAGCTCCTGCACCGCGGGCAGAAACGCCGGGTCATTACCGACGCTGGCACCCAGATACACGGTGATATTCATATTCAGTCCCCCTCGTCGTGACGCGCGACGTCCGTTCTAGCGTTGGCGTCGGCGATATTCGCGCACGCGGCGCGACAGGTCGGCGAGCTCGTCACGATCGAGTTCCTCCAAATGCTCAAGATCGTCCATAAAGCGCGCCATGGTGTCCTTTTGGCGCAGCTTGATGAGCGTATTGCAGTAGTTCACCGCCACGCCCGTAAGCATGGCGATATAGAAGATACTGATGACGCTTAGGATGACGGTAATGCCGCGGGCAACCGGCGTTTCTGCCGGGATATCGCCAAAGCCGATCGTCGAGACCGTCTCAAAGCTAAACCACAGGCCATCACCAAAGGTGAGGGTCGTAGGCTCGGACAGCCAGACAGCCGTCGAGCACAGCAGGTAAAAGATAAGAAACAGGCCCGTGATGCGTGCAAAGCCAGCCTGTCGCAGCACATCGGCAAGCGTCCTCAACCTGTTCATCGCGACCCCTTTTCCCAGACACCCAATCTCGTTCGCTCGGTATTGTCCCACAACCGGCAGTTAGGGACGTTCCTTTTGTGCCAGCAGAAAGGGACTGTCCCCAACTGCCGGGCGGGAGCGTTTAGCGGTGCAGCTGCCGACTGGGCAGGCTGAGCTGGTATCCTTATGCGGTAATGTCTCGATTCGTTAGGATTGCACGTGAGAGCTGCCACTGTCCTTCGTTCAGTTATATATCGCGCCCTGACCATTGTGCTTGCCGCGCTTGCCGTGCTGAGTTCTATCGCGCCTGTCCAGGCTTTTGCCGATGACTCTAGTCAGCAAGTCAAGACGGTCCGCGTTGGTTGGCTCGTCAACAACGAGGGCTTCCAGGACGGCACCCCCGGCGAGCGTCTCTCGGGATGGGGTTACGAGTACCTCCAGACCCTGTCGTACTACACGCCCGGCTGGCGGTACGAATACGTCTCCGGCACCTTCACCGAGCTTATGGACATGCTCGAGGCGGGCGAAATCGACCTTATGCCCAACATCTCCTACTCCGAGGAACGCGCACAAAAGCTGCTCTTTTCCTCGAACCCCGAGGGCACCGAGCGCTACTTCATCTACGCCAAGCCCGATCGCGACGATCTGGCCAAGGGTGACCCCCAAGCACTCCAAGGCCTTACCATCGGCTACAACCCCGACGTTATGCAAACCTTCGTTGGCCAGCAGTGGCTCGCCAACGAAGGCATTACCTGCACCTATAAAGAAATCGACACTGGCGGTGCCCTCTTTGACGCGCTCGCAAACAACGAGGTCGATGCCATCATCATGAACGACACGACCTCGTCGCCCAGCGCCTCCCCCATGTTCTACATTGGTTCGAGCGACTACTATTTTGCCGTCCCCAAAAGCCGCCCCGACCTGATGGACGACACCAATGCTGCCATGTCGGCAATCGCCCGCGTCAACCCACGCTATATCGACGAAGTCAAATCTAACTACTCGGCCCAAAACAGCGGTTCATCATCGCTCAACGGCCCCGAACGTTCCTGGCTCAAAGCAAATGGCAACACCATCACGCTCGGCTACATTACGGGCAAACTCCCCTACTGCAACGAAGACGAAAACAGCGAAATGGAAGGCTCGCTCGCATCGCTTGCGACGACGTTGCACGATAAATTTGGCATTACGGTCAAAACCGTCGCCTTTGATAGCTACAAGATGATGTCAAAGGCCCTGTCAAAGGGAAGCATAGACGTTGCGCTGCCGGTATACCGAGATTACTGGTTTGCCGAGCAAACAGGCGTTGCACAGTCGGTATCGTTGGGGACCATATCCCTCACCGCCATCCACACCGGCAGCGACCTGAACAAAGACCTTCAGAACATCGCCTGTACCAAATCATCGTTTGTCAACAAAAATGCGCTTGAAAATCTGTTCCCCACAGCGACCGTGACCGAATACCAATCCGACGATGAAGCGTTCGACGCCCTCAGGAAGGGAACGGCGCACTGCATCGTCGCTCCCAGTTCACGCGTAAAAACCATCGGTGACCGTTACGATCTCGAGGACTGCGAGACGACCGAGCTCCCTGACACCTGTGAACTCTCGTGCTGGATTTCGCGCGGAAAACCCGAGCTGTTGGGAATCATCAACAAGAGCATCATCAATGCCGGAGAATCGCTCTCCGCAAGCAATTTCTCCTCCACGTCGTACACGGCCCAGGAATCCAGCACGCTTCAATTCCTTTATCGCAACCGCACCGCCATTGCAGCTACCCTCATCGGTATGTTGTCGGTCGGCATCGTCCTGCTCATCTGGGCGCTCGTGCGCGCTCGAACCGAGCGCAAAAAAGCCGATGCTGCCAACGCCGCTAAGACGGCGTTCCTCACGCGCATGAGCCACGACATCCGCACGCCGCTCAACGGCATCCTGGGCCTAATCGAGATCGAGGAATTGAAGGAAGGCGATATGCAAGTCGCCCGCGAGAGCCGTGCCAAGGCGCGCGTTGCCGCCAATCACCTGCTCTCGCTGATCAACGACATCCTCGAGATGGGAATAATCGAAGACCGCAAGCTAACACTGGAACATGCGCCTTTTAACCTCAAAGAGCTCTGCGACAATACGCTGGTGCTGTGCAAGCTCCGCGCATCCGATAACGGCATCACAATGCAGGACAATAGTCTGCCATACGCCACGGGGCCATACATGATCGGCAGTCCCACCCATATCCGACAGATCATGATCAACCTGTTAGACAACAGCATCAAGTACAACAGGCACGGCGGCTCCGTCACCTTTAGCTCAAAGACCAAGCCACTCGATAACGGGCGCGCGCTCTTTTGCTTTAGCGTTTCGGATACCGGCATTGGCATGGCTCCCGAGTTTTTAAAGCATATCTATGAGCCGTTTGCACAAGAAGGTGACAATGCGCGCAGCAAGTTCCAAGGAACCGGCATGGGCATGCCAATCGTCAAGTCGCTTATTGAACTGATGGGCGGTACGATTGAGATTTCGAGTGAGGTTGGCGTGGGAAGTACGTTCAACGTCCAGATTCCGCTCGATATCGACAAGAACCCTCAGACGCGGGCAGATACGGTCGAGAGGGCGCTCGACTGCTCGCTCGCCGACATGAACGTGCTGCTCGCCGAAGACAATGAATTGAATGCCGAGATTGCCCAGGCGCTGCTCGAAAGCGAAGGCATTGTCGTAACTCGCGCCGCCGATGGCAACGAAGCGGTCGACCTATACGTTGGCCGTCCCGCCGGCAGCTTCGATGCGATTCTGATGGACATCATGATGCCAGGCATGGACGGCTACGAGGCAACCCGCGCGATTCGCCTGAGCGAGAAGGTCGATGCAGCCGACATTCCCATCATCGCGCTCACCGCCAACGCCTTCGCCGAGGACGCCAAGGCGGCACACGACGCCGGCATGAACGCCCATCTGTCCAAACCGGTCGACTTTAACAAGCTCAAAAACATGCTCGCCCGCATCAAGAAATACGGAGCTGTTTCGCTATAGTTTGTGCTCAACCACCATACGCAGCAGAAAGGAAGCCAATGATGTTTAGGCCCTTACGTCGAAAGAAACGCGCCATCACTGACGAGGAAGCGCGTAAGTTGCTCGCCACCTGCAAGCGCGGCGTCTTTGCCGTCAACGGCGATGATGGCTACCCCTATGCCATTCCCGTCAACTACTTCTTTGACGCCGAGCACGACAAAATTTATTTCCATGGCGCCAAAGCCGGCCACAAGGTCGACGCACTCAAACGCGATGACAAAGTCTGCTTTACCGTTTACGGCAACGAGTGGTACAAGGACGATGACTGGGCGCCCTACGTCATGAGCACCGTCGTCTTTGGCCGTTGTCGTCTGGCGAATGACACTCCCGCGTTTATCGAGGATAAAGTCCGCCAGCTCGCGCTTAAGTACTACCCTTCTGCCGAGGAAGTCGAAGAGGAAATCGCCAGGGACATTAAGGGCGTCCAGCTCTACGAGATTACGATTGAGCATCTTTGCGGTAAGCAGATTCAGGAAAAGTAAGCCCCCTCAGCAGACCTCATCAATAGCAATATGGCCCGATTCCAACCAACATTGGAACCGGGCCATATGCCTATAAAGCGTCGGCAGCTATGTGCGCAAGCGCCTCAACGAGCTCCTGCGAACTCACGGGTTTACTCAGGTGCGCGTTCATGCCTGCCTCGCGCGAAAGCCTGCGATCGTCGGCAAAGGCGTTGGCGCTCACGGCGATAATCGGCGTGGTCGTGGCATCCTCACGATCGAGTGCTCGAATTCGACGCGTGGCCTCAAGGCCATCGATGCCCGGCATCATGATGTCCATCAACACCACGTCGTACTCGTGCGGCGCGCTCGCGGCAAACGCCTCAACGGCAGACTTGCCATCCTTAGCATGCGTCACGACGGCACCGGCACGGCCGAGCGTAAACTGCGCGATCTCGGCATTCAGGTCGTTATCCTCTACGAGCAAAACACGCAAGCCCTGGAGCGCATCGCCGTCGCCCGCATCCACGCGAACTGCCTGAGGAATCTCGGAGCGCTTGCATTTCTCGAACGGCAGGCGGATGGTAAACGTCGTCCCCTGCCCCAAGACGCTCGTAAAGCTCATGGTTCCGCCCATAAGCTCGACCAACTGTTTTGCGATAGGCGCGCCCAGGCCAGTTCCCGATGAAGCGCCTTCCATCTGTTGCTCCTCACGACAAAACGGCTCATAGAGGTGCTGTTGGAACTCCTCGCTCATGCCAATACCGTTATCGGCGATCGTGTATTCATAGACAGGGACGCCATCCACTGGCTCCACCTCGCGGCACATCAGGCGAACATAGCCGCCCTGGCGGTTGTACTTGACGGCATTGCCGGCAATATTGAGCAACAAGCGCTTGAGATGCGTCACGCTCACCCGTACATAGGGATGATCAAGCGTCTGCTGGTCGCAGATAATTGTCACCAGGCGCTCCTCGGCCTGGCGCTCCAGAATATCGCGCACCTCGTGGTTGAGGGTCGCCAAGTTTGTGGGAACAAGCTCCAGATCGACCTGCCCGCTCTCCAGGCGACTCATATCCAGGGCCTCGTTGGCAAGGTCGAGCAGCAGCCCCGATGCCGTCCAGATCTTTGAGCGGCACTCGGTCTGCTTTTGCAGATCGTCCGCATTGGCATCGCCGACCTCGACCATGCCGCGAATGCCGTTGATGGGCGTGCGCAGATCGTGGCTCATGCGGCGCAAAAACTCCGTCTTTGCAGAGTTGGCAGACGAGGCCTCACGCGCTGCCTTTGCCAGCTTGTCGCCATAGTCGCGCTCCTGCTGCAGCAAGTCCGTCAAACGTCGACGATCAGCGCGGCGACGCACCATCACAACAACGGCTATAACACCGCCGTAGAGCACCAGCACGCCGGCAGCAACAGCCGCGACGACCTCAAAGTAGCGCCGCGCCGAGGCATAGGTGCACACGTAGAACCCGCGCGCTTTTCCAAATGTGCCCAAATACCACTCGCCGTTGGCGTTAACCAATCTGACCTTACCAACCGGGCACCGATCCTTTATACCGTCGACAATGAAGGCATCCGTCGCAGGCAGATCGAATACGCCCAATATGGTGGGTTCAACGGCATTGGTCGCAACGACCTTGCCATCGCTTTCGATCACAATATTGCCGCTATCGATGGTTTCATAGCCATCAAGCAGGCTCTGCAGTTTGAGCGTATTGCTTGCAACTGCCTTCGCGCTCTGATGCCTTACTGCGACAACGATGCCCTCGTCATCCTGCCGGGTTACGCAGCCAATGTCTGCGACCGAATCATCCGCAAGCGTGATACGGGCGGTATAGGACTTAAGCGGATGGGCTGCCACCTCCAGCACGGGTGCTTCCTTGAGATACGTAGCGAGCGACTCGTAGCCCACGCCATCCGTCGAGGACTCGGACACCAAATTACCCGATGCGTCCGTCACGATCAGTGCGCTCACGTTAAACTGGTCGGCATATTGCTCCAGCATGGCGTTATCCACCGAACCGTCGCGCTCCATATCGCGCGCTGTCTCTCCTGCGATCTCCATAACACGAATCAGGTTTTTGGTCGTATAGGCGCTATTGAACGCATCATATGAAAGGCTCTGCGTCGCCACGTAATCGACAACGTCGGCAAAGCGCTGCTCGGCTTGGGCCGTCGTGTAACCGTAGCTCATCATGCCGGCAACAACCGAGAGCGCTATCCCCAGCAGGATGACAAGGAGCCATACCCCTGCCGAACGATTGCCCCGCTCCTCTACGGCGTGGTCGGGCGCATCGATCATGACAAGCCCTCCATATTCAAAAATGGCGAAGGGTCATCAAAGTACTTTGACACCAGGCGTTCCATGGTGCCGTCGGCTAGCATTTCCTGGTAGGCATGGGTGAGTTTAACGTCGATGCCGCGCGTATCGTTGGTATCGAAAGCGGTACCCAAGCCAACCTCCAGCAGCGGCTCATCCAAAATGCGATACGTTACGCCATAGTCTTTTTCGTAGGTGAGCAACGAGGACTCATGCGCGGCGATAGCGTCGACCAGACCCTCGACGAGCGCCGGGTTCAGGTATGAACGGTCCGAGAAGCTGTAGAGCTCCTTGATCTGCGGAACATTTTCATTTGCGCAATTGAGCAAAATGTCCTCGGGCTTGGTGGTGGACTGGACCGCCACGACCTTATCCTCAAGATCCGCAAGCGTGTAGATATCGCTCTGGGGATCGACCGCGACCACCTGGCGGCTCGCAAGGTACGGGCCGGCCCAACGATACTCGTTTTCGCGACCCGTCATGCTAAAGCTGCCCATGACACAATCGAGCTCGCCGCTCGCCAGCAGCTCTTTCTTCTTCTCCCAGTCGATCAGCTGGTATTTTGGCTTGTAACCAATGCGGGCCAAAGCCTCGGTCAATATCTCGACGTCCAGGCCAACGATATCGCCGTACTCGTCGGTATACACAAACGGCGGATAGAGGTCGCTGCCAACGTTGAGCGTCTTAAGGCTGTCGTCTTTGGCCTGCGAGGCGTCCAGACCTTCTAATGCAGACGTCGAGGCTCTGTCATTCGACCCGGAACAGCCGGCTATCGCTACGACAAAGGCACACGCTACCGCAAGCGCGGCAAACAACGATATGGACACCGAGCGGCGAGGTCTTTTCATCGAGCTCCAGAAGATCCTGTTTACAGACTGAAATGGCTAAAGATAATAGCAAACGAAACCACTCGAGCGTCCAATGGTTACAGGCGTTCTACCATGCGGGGCCTTCTAGCCGACTTGGCAGAAGGCCCCGCATGCAGTGCACACTTACCGCGCATTAAAAACGTAGCGGTCCAGGCGGTCGCACGCTTCCCTTACGCGCGAAAGCGGCAGCGCCAGATTCACACGAATGTGGCAGAGTCCGTGGAACGGGCGGCCGTCCTGATACCCCACGCCCACGCGTGCCCCCTCGTCGAGCAACCACTGAATATCGCGGCCATGCTCTCGGCACCACTCGGTGCAGTCCAGAAACACCATGTACGTGCCCTGCGGACGTGAATAGGACACACCCTCAAAATGCTCGTCCACGTAATCGCAGAAGTACTCGATATTGTCGGCAAGCACCTGGTTGAGCTCGTCCACCCACTCGTAGCCCTGCGGCTGGTAGGCACCGATAAGCGCATGCATGGAGAGGACATTCATCTCGTTGTAGTGGGTCTTGTTGGACACGGCGCAGATGCGGTCACGCAGCGTCTCGTTGTAGGCAATGTGGTAGCTGCCGACAAGGCCCGCCAAGTTGAACGTCTTGCTCGGTGCATAGAGGGCGACCGTGCGCATGCGGGCATCCTCGCTCACCGACTGCGTCGGGATATGCTTGTGCCCCGGCAGGATGATATCGGACCAAATCTCGTCCGAAATCACCACGCAATCGTGCTGGCGATAGATGTCCATGGCGCGCTCGATTTCGTCGCGCTCCCATACGCGGCCGCAGGGATTGTGCGGCGAGCAGAACACCGCGGCATGGATGTGGTTTTGAGCGAGCTTGTGCTCCATGTCCTCAAAGTCCATACGCCACACGCCTTGGTCGTCGAGCTTAAGCGGGCTGTGGACAATGTGATAGCCCGCGGCCTCAATGGACTTGGTAAAGCCGATGTAGGTAGGGCTGTGGACCAGCACCGCATCGCCCGGCTGAACATACGCACGCAGCGTCGACACGACACCGCCCAGCACGCCGTTTTCGTAGCCGATATGTTCAGGGCGCAGGCCCTCGACGCCATTGCGGCGGCTCTGCCATTCGATGATGCGGTCGAAGTACTCGGCGCGCGGGTTAAAGTAGCCAAACATGGGATGCTGAGCACGCTGAATGATGTGCTCCTGGACCGTGGGCACCGTGGCAAAATTCATGTCGGCCACCCACATGGGAATGCGATCGAAGCCCTCGTCGGGTGCGTTTGGAGCCATGCCGGGGATCTCGCCCCAAGAATCAACGGCGATGGAGTCCATGCCGTGGCGGTCGATAAGCGAGCTAAAGTCGTATTTCATGCTGGACCCCCGTGCAAAGTTGATTGTTTTGGTAGGCGTTATTGTCCACCAGCGTGGGCGGTTTTGGCGCGGGGTTTGGCGCTTAATTTGACGGGTGCGGACGAATGGCTGGTTAGTCTTGCGCGTCGTTGACGGCAACTACGGTTAGCTGGGTTTCATCGACCGCAAACGATATGTCGAGCCCGGCGAAGGCCAGATGATAGACGCGGTTTGGCTCGTGTTTGCTGCCCGCGCGGCGCGGATCTTGGCGAAGAACCTCGACCAGACCGGGGAGCTTTGCGCTTGGGACTTTGTCTTGTAGTGTTTGCGAGAACTCGACGTCGAGCTCTTGCCACGGGGCGTCCTCAATCCAGCCGCCCGTTGCATCCGGGTGGCAGTCCGCAAACGGAATGTAGGGCTTAATGTCGTAGATGGGCGTGCCGTCGCGCAGATCGGCTCCCAGCACATGGATGATGGGGCCATCGTCGGTGAACTCGACACGATCGAGCTTGACGCAGGTAAGACCGATGGGATTAGGGCGAAACGGACTGCGCGTGGCAAACACGCCCACGCGCTCGGCTCCACCCAGACGCGGCGGACGCACGGTTTTCGACCACTTGACGTTGGTTCCAGCCTTGTCCTGCGTTTTAGCGTCGACGGCAATGTCCTTAGCTGTGCCGCCGGGCGTTCCGTTTTCGAAGCGCCACAGCAGCCATAGGTGAGAGAAGGAGTCCAGGCCCTCACCTGCTGCATTGGAGGCAAATTCCGGCTCAAAGACGATGCGTCCCTGCAGATGGGGCGCCAAAAAGCTGTTACGCGGAATGCCGAACTTCTGCGGCAGGTCGGTATGTATGTGTGCAATAGGTTCCATGCCGGTCATTGTACGGCAAGGGCGTGTGGGGCGCTGCGCGCAATTCCCCACCGCAGCCGCCGGACGTGCAACCAACGGTTGCTTGGAAGGGCGCTGGCCGCCGCGTATGCTTAAGCCATCAACCGGCAGAAAGGAGCCGTCATGGCCTTTGCAGAAAAACTCATCGCCGTCCGCCGCGCCAACAATCTCACCCAAGAACAGCTCGCCGCCAAGCTCTACGTCACGCGCCAAGCCGTCAGCCGCTGG
>CAJLAN010000030.1 GCA_905204635.1 uncultured Collinsella sp.
GCGAGCCGATCAGGCCGATGTTGGGGCCTTCGGGGGTCTCGATCGGGCACATGCGGCTGTAGTGCGAGTTGTGGACGTCGCGGACGGCCGTCGGCACGTTGGTGCGGCGGCTGGAGCCGGACTTGTGGCCGGCAAGACCGCCAGGGCCGAGTGCGGACAGACGGCGCTTGTGAGTCAGACCGGTCAGGGGGTTCGCCTGGTCCATGAACTGCGAGAGCTGCGAGGAACCGAAGAACTCCTTGATGGAGGCCACGATCGGGCGGATGTTGATGAGCGACTGCGGGGTGATCTCGTCGATGTCCTGAGAGCTCATGCGCTCACGGACGACGCGCTCCATACGGCTCATGCCGATACGGAACTGGTTGGCGACGAGCTCGCCGACGGTACGGATGCGGCGGTTGCCAAAGTGGTCGATGTCGTCGACCTTGAAGCCCTGCTCGCCGGCAGCGAGGGACAGCAGGTAGCGCAGCGTCGCGACGATATCCTCGTCGGTGAGCACCGTGACCTCTTCCTCGGTGGTGAGGTTGAGCTTCTTGTTGACCTTGTAACGACCGACGCGGGCCAGATCGTAGCGCTGCGGGTTGAAGAGCAGGCCCTCGAGCAGGCTGCGGGAAGCGTCCACGGTGGGAGGCTCGCCCGGGCGCAGGCGACGGTAGATCTCGATAAGGGCATCCTCGCGGGTGAGGGCGGTGTCGCGCTCCAGGGTGCGCTTGATCACATCGGAGTTGCCGAGCAGCTCGATGATGTCGTCGTTGGTGACGGCAATGCCAAGGGCGCGCAGGAACATCGTGGCGCTCTGCTTGCGCTTGCGGTCGATGGAGACCATGAGCTGGTCGCGCTTGTCGACCTCAAACTCAAGCCAGGCACCGCGGGACGGGATGATCTGGGCCTTGTAGATCTGCTTGCCCGAATCCATCTCGGAGCTGTAGTACACACCCGGGGAGCGGACGAGCTGCGAGACGACGATACGCTCGGTACCGTTGATGATGAAGGTGCCCTGATCGGTCATCATGGGGAAGTCGCCCATGAAGACGAGCTGCTCCTTGATCTCGCCGGTCTCCTTGTTGGTGAGACGGACGTCGGTCAGAAGCGGGGCCTGATAGGTCATGTCCTTCTCGCGGCACTCCTCGACGGTGTGCGCGGGGTCGCCGAACTGATGCTCGCCGAAGGTAACCTCGAGAACATGGTTCTGGCTCTGGATGGGGCTGGATTCCTTGAACGCCTCACGAAGGCCCTCGTCCTTAAAACGCTCAAAGGATTCCCTTTGAACAGAGATAAGGTTGGGGAGCTCCATGGCCTCCGGGATTTTCCCGAAGCTGACGCGCTTGCGCTCAGTGGCAGTGTATGCGTAGGTCACCAGGTTTTTCCTCCTTCACGGAAATGCTCGGTGGGTTGGCGAGGCATAGCTTCGCCAGTTATCGCAACCTAATAGTTTATCAGGTACCGACCGTTGGGCAAGAAAAGCCTTGACGCGATTGAGTTTTTGGAGTAGCAAAGTTTTTCGACAGAAAACACGCAGGTAGATATATGTGTATCGAACATCTGTTCATATATTTTCTGTGAACAGAGGGCCGGCAATCGCAGCTCTTATAAAAAACGGGCGCGAACCGAGGTCCGCGCCCGTAAATGTCGATGCCCGAAGGCTTATTTGCGCATCAAACCGCCGCGTTCGTCGATGGCGTCCCAGAAGGCGCCGGCAAAGCGAGGATCGTTTGCAGCCATGAGGGCGTTGGTGGCCATCCAGCCAGATGGGGTACCGGTATCGTAGCCCGACAGCGGGTCGATGACGACAGCATACATGGCCTCGCGATCGAGCGAACGTGCCATGGCGTCGGTGAGCTGAATCTCGCCGCCCTTACCGGCCTGCTGATCGGCCAGCAGGTCCATGACCAGCGGGCTCAGCAGGTAGCGACCGACGATGTACAGGTTGGACGGAGCCGCCTCGGGAGCGGGCTTCTCAACCAGGCCGCCGATACGCCAGACAGCGCCCGGCTCTGCATCGGCAACGTCCTCGGCACCCTCGAGCGAACCGGCGCGCTCACCGGCGATAACGCCGTAGCGGCTGACTTCCTCGGGCGAGCAAGCAGCGACGGCGATAACCGAAGCGCCACCGTGCTCCTTGGAAACGGCGAGCATCTTGTCGCAGATGTCGCGGTTAGGCACAACGTAGTCGCCCAGAAGAACTAGGAAGTTCTCCCCTGCCACGGCGTCGGCAGCAGAGCGAATAGCATGGCCGAGGCCCTTGGGCTCGTACTGATAACGGAAGTCGACCGGCATACCGCCAGCGTGGGCGACGGCGTCGGCATAGGCGTTCTTGCCGCGCTCGCGCAGCAGGTTCTCGAGCGAGCGATCGGGCTGGAAGTAGTTCAGTAGCTCGGGCTTACCGGGAGAAGTAACGATGATGGCATCGTCGACCTCCTCGGGATCGAGCGCTTCCTCGACGACGTACTGAATGACGGGCTTGTCGAGCACCGGCAGCATCTCTTTGGGCGTGCACTTAGTGCCAGGCAGAAAACGCGTGCCAAGACCGGCGGCGGGGATGATTGCCTTCATGTTATTTCAAAGATCCTTTCGCAGGCGCAAAAGCGCCCCATGCGTGCGGCACACAGCCGCAGACCAAATTGCGATACCCAAGTATCTTACCGCTGGAGCTATATGTCGCTACAAGGCAGAGACAATTCTTCAGCAGGTCAACGCAAATTATTGCTCGAATGGTGCAATTTTATTGCCCAACGGCAAGGCACCCGATACGACGCAAATCACAGAACATGGCAGTTTGAGCAACCGATGTCGAGGGACCGAAAAACAAAAAAGACGGGGCTCGCAATGCGAACCCCGTCTGCAAAGAAATCTGGCGAGAAAGCCTGATTACTTGAGGGTGACAGCAGCGCCAGCAGCCTCGAGCTTCTCCTTGGCAGCCTCGGCGTCCTCCTTCTTGGCACCCTCGAGAACAGCCTTGGGAGCGCCCTCGACGACCTCCTTGGCCTCCTTCAGGCCAAGGTTGGTGAGCTCACGGACGGCCTTGATGACCTGGATCTTGTTGTCGCCGAAGCCCTCGAGCACGACGTCAAACTCGGTCTTCTCCTCGGCCTCAGCAGCGCCAGCAGCGGGAGCGGCGACAACAGCGGCAGGAGCAGCGGGGGAAACGCCGAAGGTGTCCTCGATAGCCTTAACGAGCTCGGAAGCCTCGAGAAGGGTCATTTCCTTAAGAGCATCGATGATCTCATCGGTGGTAAGCTTAGCCATTTCTAAGTCCTTTCGGTTTCCGTGCGGATGCACGGAGATCAGTTAAAACACGGCGCGAATGCGCCAGGGGTGCGGCGTTGCCGCCGCGGGTGAAAACAGCGACTAGGCTGCCTTCTGCTCGGAGACCTGCTGGATCGAACGAGCGAGACCAGAGGAAACGCCGTTGACGCAGACAGCGATGTCGCGAGCGAAACCGGAGATGAGACCGGCGATCTGGCCGAGAAGCTGATCCTTGGTGGGCAGCTCAGCGATAGCCTTAACATCATCAGCGGAAACGGCCTTGCCGTCGGAGATACCGCCCTTGATCTCAAGGACGCCCTTGGACTTAGCGGAGAAGTCCTTAAGGGCCTTAGCGGCCTCGACCGGCTCGGACTCGTAGAACACATAAGCGACGGGGCCGGCGAGAATCTCGTCGAGCTCGGGCTGCTCCTGGTTCTTGAGGGCGATCTTGACCAGGTTGTTCTTGTAGACCTTCATCTCGGCGCCGCACTCGCGAAGCTGATGACGCAGCTCCTGAGCCTGCTTAACCGTCAGACCGTTGTAGTTGACGACGAACAGACCGGCGTTCTCGGCGATACGGGACTCGATCTCTGCAACCTTGTCGATTTTGTACTGCTGGGGCATGAATTACACCTCCTCGAATTCTTTCCGGGCACGGTCCGCCACAAGGACGTGACGGGGGCATGTCCAAAAAGAAAGCCCCCGCGCTGCATGAGCGACGGGGGCGAGAAGACATATCTACTCGACCACCTCGGCTGGCGGGAAGTCCCATTAAGCTCGCGGGCGATGCCCGTTTGCACCGGCTGTCTCTGGCAGCGGATTCGTGCGTGAACCGAAAGTATTATGGCGGGGACCCCGGCGTCGGTCAACGGCAACCCTGGCTGCACACAATTCCACCATCTCGGTCGCGCCGCCAAAGGCCAGGCGCAAGCTTTTCGCTCGGTCAGGTCCTGGGCTCGCACGAAGAGCACATTTAGTGCTCTTCGGCTCGTGCGGAATCTACGAAAAGCTTGCGCCTGGCCTTTGGCGGCGCGACCTGTGTTGACTTTGGGGCAGCCAGGGTTGCCGTTGGCCGGCGCGCCCCACGCATAACCCTTATGTCGGTGGGCTGATGTGTTGCGTCCCTGAGGACTACAAGGTCGAAATGAAGGTGGACAGGCGGTGGAGGCCTTCGTCCAGGTTTTCGTCGGAGACGCAATAGCTTAGGCGGATGTGGCCTTCGGTTCCGAAGCAGTTTCCGGGGACTAGGGCTACGTTTGCCTCTTTGATGGCTTTGATGCAGAAGTCTTCGCTTGTTAGGCCGAATTGTTTGATGCTGGGGAAGGCGTAGAAGGCGCCTGCCGGTTCCACTACGTCGAGGCCCATGGCGTCTAAGGCTGCGAGTACGCGCTCGCGGCGGACTCGGTAGACTTTGAGCATGGGGGCTGGGTCGACGGTGAGGGCTCGGGCTGCGGCGTCCATCTCGAAGGAGACGGCGCTCGATACTAGGTATTGGTGAGCTTTTGCGATCTCGGCGATGACGGGGGCTGCGGCTGCGAGCCAGCCCAGGCGCCAGCCGGTCATAGCCCAGGGCTTGGAGAAGCTCTCGATAACTACCGTCTGATCGCGAAGCTCCGGGTGGCGCTGGGTAAAGCGCTCGTAGCCACCCACATAAACCAGGCGGTTGTATACGTCGTCGCAGACCACGTAGATGCCCGCCTGCTCTGCCACGCGCGCCACGGCGTCGAGCGAAGCCGCGTTGAGGATGCAACCCGTAGGATTGTTGGGCGTGCAGATGACGATGGCCTTGGTCGCCGGCGTCACGCAGGCACGAAGCGCCTCCTCATCAATCTGAAATTGCGCAGGCTCCGTATCCAAAAAGACCGCTTTGGCGTGGTTGGCCACGACGATGCTCTCGTACAGGCCAAAGGCCGGCGTGGGGATGATGACCTCGTCGCCGGGGTTGAGCATAGCCATGAATGTTGCCGACAGGGCCTCGGTCGCGCCGTCGGTTAGGATGACCTCGTCGGCCGAAAACGTAAGGCCCGCGTCCCCCATGTAGGCAGATAACGCCTCACGCAAGGCGGGGCGACCGTTGTTGGGCGGATAGTGCGTGTCACCGCGGTCCAGTGCGGCGATCACCTCGGCACTAATCACATCGGGCGTGGGAAAATCGGGCTCGCCGAGCGCAAGCGCGATGCACCCCGGGTGCTGGGCGGCGAGCGCGTTAATCCGGCGGATACCGGAGGGCTTGAGCATGGCAAGCGAGGTATTCATGGGCAGACGCATGGCGTTCCTTTCGTAAGGGTTGCACTAGGATAGCGCGGCGGGGCGCCACCAGACGGTGTAACCTAAACGGAAACGAGCCGGAAAGGAGATGGCATGGAGACAATCGCGCGTGGCGACGTACCAAAAACACTGCACACCATTGCGTATATCAGTATTCCCAAGAGCGCCGATCTTGAGTTTTTGCTCTGGGACTTGCAGGATGCCATCGCCGCCTATGCTCAGCTTTCTGGCACCGCGCTCCCCCGCCCAGTCGACTTGAAGGCAAATGACGCCGGCAGCGTTGCCGATGGCATCGTGCTGGCCATTGAAGATGTGGCTGACGATGAGACGTTGACAGCTATCGAGCAGGCGCTTGAGCGCTTTGGCAGTACGGGAGCGCGTGTCTATGCCGTGATTCGAGCCGCACAACGGGGCGCTGAGCAGGCGCGTGGGACCGCCGTTCGCCTGCACAAGGCATGTGAGCGCCATGACCAATTGTGGTGTGGCGGCGTTGCCATCTGCGCCGGCAGCGGCATCGCAGCGCTTCGCCATTCCCCACGCATGGGCCTCTTGCGCCGACCATTTTCGGAAGCGATGGATAAGCTTGTGGGCGCTGTGCGCATGGGCTGCTCCGTCGAGCATGCACAGCGACTTGGCGGCGGCAATGCCGCCAACGTCGACGCCGACGGCATGGTTTGCGCCGAGCCAGCCGTGCCCGCGCCGATCTGGCGAGGCGTTCTGAAACGTCTGGGCGCCCACGCTCAAACAAAAATCTAAATTAAATAACAGCCCAGTCAACGGCTTCGTGCCAACGCTCGACAAGACGCTCCAGGCGCCAGGCGGCATTGGCAGGACTTGTCGAGGGCAGGACGATGGCGGGCAGCCCCGTCCGATCTTGCAAGTAGCGTTTGTAGAGTCGCCCTGCCGTACCGCCGTTACAGACAACGAGCTCGATCGACGCGGCATCGGTAATGCGCTCGATATGTGCCGGCACAACGTTGCGGATGCTCGCGTCGCTCGAGCCCTTAATGTCGCAGCTCTCGATTGCATCCCACAGGGCCACGCCGCCGTTCAGCAGCATGGCCCGCTTGGCGGCAATGGAGGCATCGAGCGTCGCGGGCTCACCGCTTGCCAAAGGATCGCCCTCGTTGGGCGGCACAGGCATACCGAGGCACGTGGCCATCACACGCCAAAAGCGATTCTGAGGGTTGCCGTAATAAAAGGCATTGGCGCGCGAAAGCACCGAGGGAAACGACCCGAGCACCAAAACGCGCGAGTGCTGGTCGAACACGGGCTCAAACCCATGCTCAATATGCTGATAGCCCTCGTCCGGCGCGGCCACGAGCTAGGCCCTCAACAGATAGCGCACCTCGTAGGGCGCAAGCTCAAGGGAGCCCGCCAGCTCGACCGTGGGCACGCCGTCGGCAAGCAAATCGACAAAGGAGCCGTTGAGCTCGCCGGCGCCAAAGGTGTAAGGCTCGTCCACGGCGTTCACCGCCACGAGCACCGTCGCGTCGTCGCAGGCGCGCTCGAACAGCAGCTGCTTGTTCTGGATCACCACATTGCGATAGGCACCGTAGTTGAGAGCACGGGCCGCCGCGTCGTTTGCCGAGCGCAGGTGCGCCAGCTGCGTGATGAAGGCCGTCAGCTCGTTGGGCGCAGGCTCATCGAGCGCAGGGCGCAGTGCCCAGTCGCCATCGGGGCCGCCCTTTTCACCAGCAATTCCCCACTCGCTGCCATAGTAGACGCACGGAATGCCCGGCATGCCAAAGAGCATGCCATAGGCGGGACGCAGGCACGACTTGTCGGTGAGGATGCTTGCCAGGCGCGGCACGTCGTGGTTGTCGACAAACGACAGCAGGTGTTTGCCGCGGTAGATGCACCAGGGGTCGCCGCCAAACTGGCGATGCAGCGAATGGGCGATCTCGAACATGTTGACCGAGTTAAAGCTGGAGTACAGGCCCTTGTAGCACTCGTAGTTGGTGCAGGAGTCGAGCATCTCGTCGTTGACGATTTGGTTGTAGTCGCCGTGGAGCGTCTCGCCGATCAGCACAAAGTCGGGCTTGAGCTCACGGGTAAAAGCGTGCAGGCGGCGCATGAAGTCGCGGTCGAGCATATAGGCAACGTCCAAGCGCAGGCCGTCGACGCCAAAGACCTCGGCCCAGCGACGCACGGACTCAAGCAGGTAATTGACCACGGCGGGGTTTTGCAGGTTGAGCTTCACAAGCTCAAAATGGCCCTCCCAGCCCTCATACCAAAAGCCGTCGCCGTAGCACGAGTCACCGTCAAAGCTGATGTGGAACCAATCCTTGTACGGCGAATCCCACTTGCGCTCCTGCACATCGCGGAAGGCCCAAAAACCGCGGCCGACGTGGTTGAAGACGGCATCGAGCACCACGCGGATACCGTGGGCATGCAGTGTGTCGCACACGGCGGCAAAGTCGACATCCCCACCCAGGCGGCGGTCGATATGGCGCAGGCTGCGCGTATCGTAGCCGTGGCTATCGGACTCGAGCGGCGGGTTGATGAGCACAGTGCCAACGCCGAGTTCCTGCAGGTAGTCGGCCCATTTGGCAATCTTCATGATGGGCGCATCGGGGCTAGCTGTGGCATCGGCGGCCTGGGCGAGCTCATCCTCGGCAACGGGGGCGGCGTTTTCGCGCGGAGCTCCACAAAAGCCCAGCGGATAGATCTGATAGAACGTCGTCTCGTATGCCCACATAACAGCCTCCCGGAAATCCTTCACGCAACGCCACCCATTGTATGCCCAGCTTGTATCCTCTCCCCAAAATAAGTTGCGGTGGAATAGTTCCTGCTTGGATCTTCAGAGGCCTTAAACAAGAACTATTCCACCGCAACTGATGAGGAGGATGTGGCTAGGCGACGGGCTTTGCGCGGCGTATGGCCGGGAACAGCACGGTGATGGCGAGGATGACGCCCACGACGGCAATCGTCCCACCCGCGAAGCCGATCCAGGCGATACCGGGGCCCGAAACCACGGCTCCGCCGATCGCGGTACCCGTGCCGATACCGAGGTTGAACAGGCCCGAGAAGATCGACATGGCGACGGCCGACGAATCTGCCGGCGTGTGCTTGATGAGCTCGGCCTGAAACGCCACGTTAAAGGCCGTGGCGCAGCAACCCCACAGTGCGCAGACGGCAAGCACTGTCACGAGCGACGATGCGGCCGGCCCCATGAGCAGCAGGGCCACCGGCACGCCGGAGAGCGTGATAGCCAAGAACGGGAAGCGATGCCCATCGAACAGGCGGCCAAACAGCCAGCTTCCGAGCAAACCAGAGCAGCCAAACGCCGTCAGCGTCATGGTAATGGCGCCCGCATCGACGTGCGCGACCTGCGCCAGGAAGGGCTCGATATAGCTGTAGCTTGCGTAATAGCCGGTCGCCATGAAGACCGTGACTGCGTAGAGCGCGATGAGGAGCGGGTTCTTGAGCAGCTCGGGCAGCTGTTTGACGGTAAAGCGCTCACCCGCCGGCATGGCCGGGAACACCGCTGCCTGGTAGACGACCGCGATGGCTGAGAGGCCCCCGACCACGGCAAACGTCATGCGCCAGCCCACGGCCAAGCCAATGGCGACCGAGCGGCAGGCCAAAGATCTGCGCGATGGACGAGCCCGTAGCGATCATGCTGATGGCGAGCGCGCCGTGGCGAGTGTCGACCAGGCGCGAGGCCATAATCGAGGCGACTGACCAGAACACGGCATGTGCGCAAGCGACCACCAGGCGCGCGCAGACCAGGATGGGATAGGTCGGCGCCACAGCGGACAGGAACTGACCGAGCGAGAACACGGCCAGCACGCCCAGCAGCATCCGCTTGAACTCAAAGCGCGAGGCGAACACCATGAGCGGCAGCGACAGCAGCATGACGCCCCAGGCATAGACCGAGATCATGATGCCCGCCTGGGCCTCGGTGAGCGAGAACGACGCGGCGATATCAGTCAAAAGGCCGATGGGCATAAACTCCGACGTGTTGAACACGAACGCACAGCAGGTGAGCCCGACGAGTGGGAGCCACTGCTTGAGCGTGATGCCGTCTTGCCTTGTCTGACTCATATATAACATCTCCAATCATTTTGAGCGGAGGCGATTATATAGCAACGGCCCCGCATCCGTCAGTACAGATGCGGGGCCGAAAACAATTCGATACACAGAGGTTGCGCCGTCAATTCATAACTAAGCCAACCCCAGCAATATGCCCGCCGAATGCACGACAAACGCCACGATCCAGGCAACGGCGACCTGAAACGCGAATACGGCCACGGCATAGCGCGCGCCCAACTCGCTCTTGACGGCGCCGATTGCCGCCACACAAGGCGGGTACAGCAACGTAAAGACCAAGAACACGTAGGCGGTAAACGGCGAAAACATGGTCGACAGCGCCGCGGGCGACGTTGCGCCCAAAAGCACCGTGAGCGTCGAGATGACGCTCTCCTTGGCAATGAGCCCCGTGACGAGCGCCGTCGAGGCGCGCCAGTCGCCAAAGCCGAGCGGGGCCAACACCGGCGCGATGATGCTACCCAGACCGGCAAGCAGGCTTTGCGACTGGTCGGCGACCACGTTAAAGCGGATGTCGAACGTTTGAAGGAACCAGATGACCACGGTCGCGGCAAAGATAATGGTAAAGGCCTTGGTGATGAAGTCCTTGGCCTTATCCCATGCCAGCATCACCGTCGTCTTGACGCTCGGCAGGCGGTAATTGGGGAGCTCCATGATAAACGGCACCGGGTCGCCCTTAAATGCCGTGCGGTTGAGCACCAAAGCCGCGACGCAGCCGACCACGATACCGATCAGATAGAGCGAGACCATGGCGGGAACCGTCGCCTGCGGGAAAAACGCCCCGCACAGCAAGCCGTAAACCGGCAGCTTGGCTGAGCAGCTCATAAACGGCGTGAGCATGACCGTCATCTTGCGGTCGTGCTCGGATGGGAGCGTACGGGTCGACATGATAGCTGGCACGGTGCAGCCAAAGCCGACGAGCATGGGCACGAAACTGCGGCCCGACAGGCCAAAGCGACGCAACACCTTATCCATGACAAAGGCCACGCGCGCCATGTATCCGGAGTCTTCCAGAATGGAGAGGAACAAAAAGAGCACAACGATAATCGGCAGGAAGGTCAGCACACTGCCCACGCCCGTAAGCACGCCGTCGACAGCCAGCGAGCGCACCACGTCGTTGGTACCGAACGCCTTGAGGCCCGCATCGGCCGAGGCGATGATGGCAGCGATACCGTCCTCCATGAGTCCCTGCAACGCCGCGCCGATCACGCCAAACGTCAGCCAAAAGACGAGGCCCATGATCACCAGAAACGCCGGAATGGCTGTGTAACGACCTGTCAGGATGCGGTCAATCTTGACGGAGCGCACGTGCTCGCGGCTCTCGTGCGGCTTGACGACGCAACGCCCGCACACGTCGCCGATAAAGCTAAAACGCATATCGGCCAGCGCAGATAGGCGGTCGGTGCCGGCCTCGCCCTCCATCTGGGTGATGATGTGCTCGATAGCGTCGAGCTCGTTGCGATCCAGGTGAAGCGCCTCGGTCACCAGCTCGTCGCCCTCAACCAGCTTGGTCGCCGCAAAGCGCACCGGGATGTGCGCCGTCACGGCATGGTCCTCGATCAGGTTAGCAATGCCGTGGATGCAGCGATGCAGCGCGCCGCCGTCCGGACCGTCGGGCGCGCAGAAGTCCAGGCGACCGGGGCGCTCGCGGAACCGCGCCACGTGCAAGGCATGATCCACCAACTCGCCGATACCCTCGTTGCGGGCAGCGCTAATGGGAACAACGGGCACGCCCAACAGGCTCTCGAGCAAGTTGACGTCTACGGCGCCGCCGTTGGCGGTCACCTCGTCCATCATGTTGAGCGCGATGACCATGGGGCGGTCAAGCTCCATAAGCTGCAACGTCAGGTACAGGTTGCGCTCGATGTTGGTGGCGTCAATGATGTCGATGATGGCGTCCGGACGCTCGTCGAGGATGAACTGACGGCTCACGACCTCCTCGCCTGTGTACGGCGACAGGGAGTAAATGCCGGGCAGGTCGGTAACGCTCGCCTCGGGATGGTTACGGATGGTGCCATCTTTGCGGTCGACCGTCACGCCGGGAAAGTTACCGACGTGCTGATTGGAGCCCGTCAGCTGGTTGAATAACGTGGTCTTGCCGCAGTTTTGGTTGCCGGCGAGGGCAAAGTGCAGCGGCGCGCCCTCGGGCACGGCCGTCTTTGCCGCACGGGGCGAATACGTCCCCTCGCCCAGGGCCGGATGCTCCGTCGTGCCGATTGCGGCGTTAGCGCGCGGACCCGTATCGGTGTCGTGAATACCCACGAGCTCGATGCGAGCGGCATCGTCCTTGCGCAGTGTCAACTCGTAGCCACGCAGGCGGATCTCAAGCGGATCGCCCATGGGGGCGTACTTCATCATGGTGACTTCGGTGCCCGGCGTTAGACCCATGTCCAAAATATGCTGTCGGAGTGCCTGATCGTCCGATGCCACCGATGCGACAACGGCGTCCTTTCCAATCTCGAGTGTATCGAGCTTCACGTCCGTGTTCCTCCCCCGGCGCCCACAGGGCGTTGCATTTTGTTTATCTTGGCTAACCGTTTGCCATGGCTAACCATTTAACCACGCATGATAGCGCGAACATACGACGATGTTCAATCAACAGATTGTTGCAAGGACCGTCCCCAAGTGCCGGCACAAAAGGAACGTCCCCAAGTGCCGCATCTGAGCCATGGCAACGCCGATGTTTTGGCGCGAACAGACACTATGACCCAATCCGAGGGCACTAAAAAGATAGGAGCCCCCGCTCGTGGCCGCGGGTCGGGGCTGCGACAATGATGTTGAAGTGCCATAGGCGCAGCCGCGCCGCAACGAGGGTGGGAGGCTCCCATGCCAAA
>CAJLAN010000031.1 GCA_905204635.1 uncultured Collinsella sp.
TTCGATCACGTCGTCTGCGAGGTCGTCGACGGTGGGCACGCGCAGGCGTGTGGCCGGGGCGCGCAGGGCGCTGCGGCGGGCAACCTCCTCGGCAGAAAGGCCTCGGCAGGCGCCGCGGTAGATGGGCGTGCCGTCGCTGGCGTGCGGCGCGCTCGCGGCGTGGAGTTCGGCACGCGTGCAAAAACAGGGATAGGTGAGGCCGGCGTCTTGCAGCTGGCGCAGGGCGTCCTCGTACAGATCCAGGCGATCGTGCTGGTAGTAGGGGCCTTCGTCCCACTCGAGCCCCAGCCAGGTTAGATCGTCAATCAGTTGAGCGGCAAGTTCCGGGCGCTTGCAGCGATCGTCCAGGTCCTCGATGCGCAGCACGATGCTGCCGCCCTGGCTGCGGGCCGAAAGCCACGCACACAGGCAACTGAACACGTTGCCCAGGTGCATGCGGCCCGAGGGCGACGGGGCAAAGCGGCCCACGACGGGGATGGGCGCTGCCGTTGCTGGTGCGTCCGCGGCGTGTGTTGCTATGTTGCATGCGTTGATATCCATGCGGACGAGTATAGCGCGGGGCGCGGTGGGGGAGACGCTGCCGTGGCCTGCAAGTTGCCGAGGCCGCGCGTTGCGCGTGCCGGACCACCGGCTCGATAGCTCGATCGCCAGCCCAACCCCTCAAACGACAGAAACCCCGGCAGCTCTTCGCAACTGCCGGGGTTTCCGCGGAAAAGGGGGACATGATCCTCAAGCGAACGGCAAAGGGGCAAACCGTTTTCGCTCAACTGCTTTATGCCCCTTGCTCGCGGACTCAATCAGTGCGCGTGCGGCAACACAAAGCCGCTACACCTGTGACGGAGCTATGAAGTGGTATCTATTGCCGGAGCGGGCTATGCCAAGGAGTGTCCCAGATTGCCGGCAGATAAGGAACGTCCCCAGGTGCCGGCCGCGGGCGTGACTTTCGTCCCGTTTGATACTCCGCTGGCCTAGATGTTCGTCATGTGCGCCCGTAAACGTGGGACAATGGCGTTGCTGGTATCACAGACAAAGGATGTGCCTATGAACGCCCCCGTTGCCAATACTTGTCGGCAGCGCTGCCTGTTTGCGCGATTCGCTTCCGTCTGCGTGCTCGTCGCGCTTGCGTTGTTGCTGCTGCCTGTCGCCGCGCACGCCGACGGCTACTCCATGACCCAAACCTATATCGGTGCCACGGTCGAGGCCGACGGCTCGCTGACCGTTGTCGAGGGACGCCAGTTTGATTTCGATGACGACATCAACGGCGTGTTTTGGGAGATCAATACAGGCTCTAACCAGCAGGGCGGCGCGGCGGGCGTCAATGTGCTGAGCGTCGAGGAAGACGACACCGCGTTTAACAAGGTCGACAGCGCAAACAAAGGCGACAACGGCGTCTACACGGTCGAGCAGGCCGGTGACGGCGTAAGGATTAAGGTGTTCAGCCCCCACGAGAGCGGCGACAGCGCGATCTATTACGTGAGCTACACCATGACCGGTGCGGTTATGAACTGGGCCGATACCGCCGAGCTCTACTGGAAGTTCGTGGGCGACGGCTGGTCTGCGGATTCCGACGATGTCGAGATGGAAGTGCGCTTCGCAAATGCCGCTGCCGGGACGGCGGCCGTCAAAGGCGATAACTTCCGCGCATGGGGCCACGGTCCGCTGACGGGCGACGTGTCGCTCGATGAGGACGAGCCCATGGTCACCTATACCATTCCCTGCGTGCATCAGGGCGAATTCGCCGAGGCGCGCATCGCCTTCCCCAGCGACTGGGTGCCTTGGCTTTCCGCTTCGAGCGAGGAGCGCATGCCGATAATCCTGAGCGAGGAGAAGGCATGGGCCGACGAGGCTAACGCCCGCCGCGCTCACGCTCGCATGATTGCCAATGTACTTGCCGTACTAAGTGTTGTCGCGGCGGTGGCCTTTACCGGCACAATCGTTGTGCTCAAGCTGCGCCGCCGCAAGCCCAAGCCGCTTTTCCGGGACGAATATTTCCGCGATGTGCCTTCGGCCGACCACCCCGCCGTGCTTTCGGCCCTCATGAGCTGGAACGAGGTGCCCGATCAGGCATATATCGCCACGCTCATGAAGCTCACTGACGACCGTGTGATCAAGCTGGAGCAGGCGACCGTGACTAAGGCTAAGAAGGGTCTGTTGGGGCGTGAAAAAGAAGAGCAGACGTATCGCGTGACGGTGAGTGATGCGGGCTGGAGGTCGGCCAAGGGCATTGACCACATGGTGCTCAAGGTCTTCTTTGCCGGTGCTAAGCCCGACGAGAACGGTGACCGTTCGCGCACGTTTGACGAACTGCAGCACTACGTCAAGCAGCACGCTACACCCGTGGGCGACAAGCTCGAGGACTATCAGAACACCGTTAAGGGCAAGCTGGCCGATAGCGAGTACGTTGCCTCGGACGGCATTGTCGCAATGGTGTTTTGCCTGGTTCTTGGTATTCTGATCGCCTGTATTCCCGCGGGATCCATCTTCTTTACCGACGGCGCACAGGCGAACATTATCGCCGCGGTTATCTCGGTGCCGATTGTGCTGGTGGGTATTGGCGTGGGCCTTACGTTCCGCCGCTTTACGCCGGAGGGCGCCGAGGTGGCGGCTCGCTGCAAGGCGCTCAAGCATTGGCTTGAGGATTTCACGTGCCTAAAGGAGGCCGTCCCCGGCGATCTGGTCCTGTGGAATAAACTTCTGGTGATGGGTGCGGCGCTGGGTGTTTCGAAGGAAGTCCTGCGTCAGCTTGCCGAGGCTGTTCCTCCCGAGGTGCGCGAGGCCGACGGTTTCTACGACAATTACCCCTGCTACTGGTGGTACTACCATCATTACGGTACCGAGTCGCCGCTCGATTCGTTCGACGGCGTGTATCACGAGAGCATCCGTGAGCTCGCGTCGAGCTCGGACAGCTCGGGCGGCGGCGGAGGCGGCGGCTTCTCGGGCGGCGGAGGCGGCGGCGTCGGCGGAGGCGGCGGCGGAACGTTCTAACGGTCGTAAGCTATGGGCTCCGCTTTTCTCGACAGCCGTCGGGGAAAGCCCATCCCTTTTTATGCGCTACCTACGAAGACTGTCCCCAACGACTAGTCACTGGGGACGTTCCTAAATGACTAGGTATGGCTGCTGGGCCTAGGCTGTTAGGTCGAGTTCGTAGAGGAAGCTTTCGCGCGGCATGTCGTGACGGCGCTCTTCGCGGTTGGCGCGGTGCGTGGCCGTGCGCTTAAAGCCGTGCAGTTCGTAGAACTTCCACGAGCAGTTGGAGTCGGTGTACAGGTGCGCCCTCGTCGCCCCGCGCGAGGACAGGTACGAGACTGCGGCGTCGAGCAACACCGAGCCAACGCCCAGGCCATGGACGTCGCGATCTACGGCAAGCAGCGTGACCTCGTTGTCGTGTGGTAACGGGCTGCTTTCGAGCAGGCGGTTGTTGGTTCGGATGGTTGCGCGCACAAACGAGAGATACTCGGCGCAGGCATCGGGCTCCAGCTCGCGCATTTGCGATAGCAGTGCGCGTTCGGTATCCAGCCAATGTTCCTTAACGGTGGCGCCGGAGCTCTGTCCCGCACGCGCGAGCGCAATGCCGCGCGCCTGACCGTCGATTACGGCAACCTGCGAAAACGTCGAAGACGAAAGGCAATAGGCGAGGTCGCACGCGGCCTCGAGGCGGTTGTACTCATCGTTATCCGAATTGTTATGCCAAAGCTGCTGCAGAATCAACGCGATGGCGTCGAAGTCTTCGGTATCAAACGGTCGGTAGAGAACCCGCGAGACCATGGTGCCTCTTTCTTTTGCGGATGCATATCGAGCACAGTTCTACCACGCTATTGGCATCTAATTATGGTGCCCCTGTGTTCCATGAACTCACCGTGCCCGGTGCCGTGCCCATCCCCTCCGCTCGCAAACTTTTTCTGCATATGCGCCCGTTGCGGGGTGCATCGATGCGCTCGATGCGCTACATTGAATCAGTATTTTCAATGCCGCTGCGCGAGCGCTGCAGATCGACGTATCACCGGCTCACAGAGCACGGCGGCGCACCAGACAGGAGGACTGCATGGGATCTGATGTGAAGATCGCACGCGCGTTGATCTCGGTTACCGATAAGACGGGCGTCGTCGATTTCGCACGGACGCTGGTCGATGACTTTGGCGTCGAGATCATCTCTACGGGCGGCACGGCTCGTGCCATCGAGGACGCGGGCGTCCCCGTAACCCCCATCGAGGAGTTCACGGGCTATCCCGAGATGATGGACGGCCGCGTTAAGACCCTGCACCCCAAGGTTCACGGCGCGCTGCTGGCCCGCCGCGATTCCGAGCAGCACATGCAGGAGGCTGCTCAGCACGGCATTAAGCTGATCGACCTGGTCGTCGTCAACCTGTACGAGTTCGAGAAGACCGTCGCCAACCCCGAGGTCACCTTCGCGGACGCCATCGAGCACATCGACATCGGTGGCCCCTCCATGCTGCGCTCTGCCGCCAAGAACGCCGCGAGCGTTACCGTCATCTCCGACCCGGCCGACTATGATGCCGTCCTGGCCGAGATGCGCGAGACCGGTGGCTGCACCACGCTTTCCACCCGTCGTCGCCTGCAGGTGAAGGTCTACCAGACCACCGCCGCCTACGACACGGCTATCTCCCGTTGGCTTGCCGCCCAGGCAAGCGACGTGGCGGACACCTCTGCCAAGCTCGAGATCTCGCTGGAGAAGGTCGACGACCTGCGCTATGGCGAGAACCCGCAGCAAAAGGCCACGGTCTATCGCTTTGCCGAGGGCTGCGAGAATACCGCGAGCTCGCAGTTCCCGCTCGTGGGCTCCGAGCAGATCCAGGGCAAGCCGCTCAGCTACAACAACTATCTGGATGCCGACGCCGCTTGGAACCTGGTCCGCGAGTTCGACGAGCCGGCCTGCGTGATCCTCAAGCATCAGAACCCCTGCGGCTCCGCCGTGGCCGAGGACATCACGGCCGCCTACGACCGCGCCTTCGCCTGCGATCCCAAGAGCGCCTTCGGCGGCATCATCGCCTGCAACCGCGAGGTTCCCTATGAGCTGGTTGAGCACTTTGCCGATCAGAACAAGCAGTTCGTCGAGGTTATCATCGCTCCGAGCTACACTGCCGAGGCGCTCGAGCGCATGGCCAAGCGCCCCAACCTGCGCGTGCTGGCCACCGGCGGCGTGGACCACGGCGCCCAGGTGGAGCTGCGCTCCGTCGACGGCGGCATGCTGGTGCAGGAGGTCGACCACGTGACCGAGGATCCTGCGACCTTTACGTTCCCCACCGACCGCAAGCCCACCGACGCCGAGATGGCCGAGCTCGAGTTTGCCTGGAAGGTCTGCAAGGGCGTCAAGTCCAACGCCATCCTGGTCTCCAAGGGTAAGGCCGGCATTGGCATGGGCCCGGGTCAGCCCAACCGCGTTGACTCTGCACTGCTTGCCTGCGAGCGCGCCGAGGACTTCTGCGAGCGCGAGGGCGTGGAGAAGGGCGGCTTTGCCTGTGCAAGCGACGCGTTCTTCCCGTTCCGCGACAACGTCGACGTGCTTGCCGCGCACGGCGTGACCTGCATCATCCAGCCTGGCGGCTCCAAGCGCGACGACGAGAGCGTCCAGGCCTGCAACGAGCATGGTATTGCGATGGTCTTCACAGGGGCTCGCCACTTTAGGCACTAATATCGTTACGCGGTTTTACCAAACCGCGTAACTGCTCGACGCTGCGCCGGCCCCAAGCACCTCATCTCGCCGCTCAAACCGTCGCTCGCGTACAGAAGTACGCGTCGCTCCTCTTTCGCGGCGACCTGAGGCACTTGGGTCCGGCTCGCTGGCTTGTGCTCCACCAGCGGTATTGGCTCGCCCCGAACTAAAGCTATCTATTGCCGTCCGTGCCGGTTGGTGCGGGCGGCTTTTTTGGGTATAACGGTGCGGTGTATGTTTTTGAGAAAGGTTGGATATGGCCGTTGTGGATGATGCCGAGCTGTTTGGCAATGCCGAGGATCAGCGTGCGTACGAGGACTTTTGCGCCAATCAGGAGGCGGTCGAGAAGTTTACGCTCGACAAGCCCGCGCTTGTCTGCCGTTGGCGCATGTCCAACAAAAAGGTACCCATGCTCAACCGTCACATCCGCGCGCTGTCTGAGCGCCTGGTGCAGGGCGAGCCACTCACCCATAACATGCTCAGCTGGGCCAAACAGCACGTTGAGTGGTCGCTTGCCGAGGGCGATTACACCGCACGCGACGGCGTGCTCATGCTGGTGATCGACATCAACGGCAACGCCGCCATGACGGTGGGGGAGTACGAGCCGCTCGCCGATACGTCGGCCAAGGCGCTGCGTGCCCGCTCCGCCGAGGCCCGCTCCGAGGCCGACGAGACCGGCGTGGCGCCCGAGCTGCTCGCTGCCGTCAACGACGGTGAGCTGGTCTTTGTGGCGCCGGCGGACGAGTGCCTGTGTGGCACGGCGACGCTCATTGAGCAGCTGGCCCAGACCAAGGGCATCCCAGTCACGCGCGTAGACATCCCCGCTCAGCTCAAGGGCGCCTTGTTCCTGGTGAGCGACGAGCACGGTGTGGTCCCCGCGACCGAGACGGACGCTGCCGAGGCCGACGCCGCCACGGTCGCCTTCTTCGCAGAAGGCTAAGAAAAGCTCCGCGCCCGCCGCTAAATGATTTTTCTGGGACGGGGATTAAAGAATCATTTTAGTCTCCGTTCCCGTCGCGAGCGTAAGGCGGACAAAACGCCCCCGTTCGCGAACAGTTCTGTCACCTTGGCGACGTGCGTGGCGCGCACCTGCAGTTTCGCAGCCATAATGGTGGCAAGACAACCAAGAGGGGGAGCGGAATCCATGGCGCTAATCTATATCGTTGAGGACGACGAGCCCATTCGTCGCGAGCTTGTCGACATCCTTGCCCGCGCCGGGTTTGAGGTCGAGGCCTGCGAATCGTTTGAGCACGTCTCGCGCGATATTCTCGCCGCCGCGCCCGACCTGGTGCTGCTCGACCTCACACTCCCTGTCAAAGACGGCCAGCACATCTGCCATGAGGTCCGTCGCGAATCCGAGGTCCCCATCATCGTCCTCACGTCGCGCACGACCGAGATTGACGAGGTCATGGCCATGACGCTCGGCGCAGATGACTTTGTTCCCAAGCCCTACAGCGCCCGTGTGCTCGTGGCGCGCATCAACGCACTACTGCGTCGCACCGCGGCGGCGGGCGAGCGCAGCACGCTCGTCCACAAGGGACTGGAGCTCGACCTCGCACGCTCCATGGTCACCAACACGCAAACGGGCACCAGCACCGAGCTCACCAAAAACGAGCTGCGTATCCTCTCGTTGCTTCTGAGCCGCGCGGGCAAGATCGTCTCGCGCTCGGCCATCATGCAGGACCTGTGGGACTCCGATGCCTTCGTGGACGACAATACGCTCACCGTCAACATCAACCGCCTGCGTACCACGCTCGAAAAAATCGGCATCAAGGGGTATTTGACGACGCATCGCGGCCAAGGCTATTCGGTCTAGGGGCCGGCTATGTCGTTTGGCAAGTTCTTTAAAGATGCGCTGCTTCCCGTCGCCGTGTGGACGTGCGGCGTGCTGCTGAGCTGCTTTGTGCTGACGGTCGCCGGTGCTTCGACATCTATTGTGGTCGTGGCGGTCGGCGTGTCCTTTATCTTTGGTATGCTCGGCATCGTGGTCGAGTACGCGCGCCGTCGCCGTTTTCTGCGTCAGCTGGAGCGTGCGGCCGAGGAGCTCGAGAGTCCCGCATGGGTGCAGGAGATGGTGCAATGCCCGACCTATGCCGAGGGCGAGCTCGAGTACGAGGTCTTGCGTCGCGTGGGCAAAGCTGCTTGCGACGAGGTTGCCGAAGGCCGGCGTCAGACCGATGACTATCGCGACTATATCGAGAGCTGGGTCCACGAGGCCAAGCTGCCCCTGGCGGCGGCCCACCTGATTTTGGAAAACCTGGACGGCAGCGAAGACGACCTGTCGCGCGTGGATGACCTGGGCCGTGAGCTGGCTCGCGTGGAGCGCTATATCGACCAGGCACTGTACTACGCGCGCTCGGAAGTCGTGGAGCGGGACTACCTGATTCGCCGCTGGGATCTCAAGACCTTGGTGACGGGCGCGATTAAAGCCAACGCGCGCGAGCTCATCGCGGCGCACGTGGCCCCGGTGTGCGAGAACCTCGACTTTGAGGTCTTTACCGACGAGAAGTGGCTCGAGTTTATCTTGGGGCAGCTCATCCAGAACAGCATTAAATACGCGTGCGAGGACGGCGCGAAGATCGTGTTTTCGGGCGCGTTGCTGGACGAGGGTCTGGCGAGTGAGCGCATTGAGCTCACTGTTGCCGATAACGGCTGCGGCGTGAGTGCGGCAGACCTGCCAAGCGTGTTCGAGAAGGGCTTTACCGGCGACAACGGCCGCACCACCAAGCGCGCAACGGGCATCGGCCTCTATCTGGTGGCACGCCTGTGCTCCAAGATGGGCATCGACGTCACCGCGGCATCCGAGCCCGGCAAAGGCTTTGTCGTCACGTTTGCCTTCTCGACCAACAAGTTTCAATACTTTGAGTAGTCGTCGCGGTGTAACGTCCCGGAGCGTCATTCACGTTAAGACAATTATCCCAAACGGGATAATTCCATCATGATGTGCTATGATTATCCCGTTTGGGATAATCATAGGGGATTAGCATGCAAGACTGGAATGAGCGAACGATTTTTGACCCAGCTGAACTCGGTGCATATTTGCGTGAGCGCCGGAAGAAGCTCGGTTATACCCAACGCGATGTGGCTGATTTCAACCAGTGCAGTTTGCGCTTTGTGAGCGAGCTTGAGCGTGGAAAGGCGGGTGCCAATCTTCGCCAAACCCTTCAAATCGCTAACAGCTTGGGGGTCGATTTGATCCTGAGGGAGAGGGGCGACGGCTCATGGCATTAAAGGTTTATCGTGAGTATCGGGGAACGTTTGAGCTGGTCGGAGAATTTGAGAGGGCCGACCCCGTAAACGAGACGTTTGCATATGATGAGGGATATCTTGAACGCGACGATGCTGCCGCACTCTCAGCTTCTCTTCCCTTGCGACATGAGCCATATGCCAGCAATGAGTTTTCGGCCTTCTTTTCGGGCATGCTTCCCGAGGGCCCGGTTCGGCATGAGCTGTCGATGCGTTTTCAAATCCCCCAGTCAGACTATTTATCGATGCTCGAGCGTTTGGGCGATGAGTGCGTTGGTGCCTTGAGGTTTCTCGGCGATGAGAAATCGAGCTACGATCCGGGCTATCGTCCTCTGCAAGACGAGGATTTTGAGGCACTTTCTAAGGCGGAAGTGTTTGAGATTGCAAATGATATGCAGGATTCGAGGCTGTCGTTGGCGGGCGCTCAGTCTAAAACCGGTTGGTTTTTACCGCGCGGTAAAGATGCAAAAAAGGCCGGGTCGGGGGATTGGATGCTGCCGCTCGGCTCTGCCCCCTCGACTCACATAGTCAAGATTGCTTCAACTAAACATCCGGATTTGCCGTTCAACGAATTAATTTGCATGACGGCAGCGTCTGCTGCTGGGCTTGAAATTGCCCGTTCAGAAGCTTCGGATACGATTCCTGGTGCGTTCTTTTCCGAGCGTTATGACAGAATCTGGAGCAATGAGCCGCCGTCGATGAGCGGATTCGATGTGCCTCTGAGGCTGCATCAGGAGGATTTTTGCCAAGCGGTTGGCTGGCCTTCGTATATGAAATACGAGACACGTCCCGATAGCTGCTATATGGCTCTTTGCGGCCGATTGATAAGAGAGCAATCGTCTAACGTAATTGCTGATACTCAAATGTTCGCTCGTCAGGTAATGGTCGATTATGCGTTGGGGAATTGCGACTCGCATCTCAAGAACCATTCGTTTCTTTATAGTCCGAGTTGGCGGGAAAAGAGGTTGGCCCCTGCATACGATATTGTTTGCACGACGATAATGGGATACGACCATAATCTTGGGATTGATATTGGGGATCACCGGGTGATCGATGGGGTGACTCCTGAAGATTTCGAATTCATGTCTCAAGATTTGCATCTGCCACTCAAGATGATCAAGAACATCGCGGCGGAAGTGGCTGAAGAGGTGTCTGCCCAGCTTACAGAACTTGCCTCTGCAACCGGAGATTTGGGTCGGGTCGCTCTGAAAATTCAGACGGATTCCGTTGAGAGAATGAGGGTTCTGGAGCAATTCTCAGCCTAAAGCAAAGCGGGGCCACCGTAATGGTGGTCCCGCTCTTGGAAGACTTGGGCACGTGGGCTTGCGCTCCGCGATGCGTTAGGCGTACGTTTGCTACTTCACGACCAAGATGTCGCAGTCGGTGTTGCGCAGCAGGAACGTCGAAATCGAGCCCAGGAGCGCATACTTGATCGAGGACAGACCGCGAGCGCCGCAGAGCACCAGGTCGGGCTTGACCACGTCGAGCATCTCGTCCTTGAGCGTCTCGCGAATACGGCCGGCGCGAATCATAACCTCGACCTCGGGAATATCGGGATTGGCCTTGGCCTCTTCGAGTTGCTTGGCGATGGAGTTCTTAAATGCCTCCTCTAGGCCGTTGACCAGATCGACCGGATAGGAACCGGCGCTCTCGAGTGCCGTGGAATCGATGACGTGGCCGATAATCAGCTTGGCGCCGTTGTTCGCGGCGACCTTGATGGCGCGTGCGAGCACAAAATCCTGCTGCTCAGTACCGTCGAGTGAAACAAATACCTTGGTATAGCCCTCGTTCATGGTTTCCTCCTTGGTCTATCGCACGGGCGCGGGGCTCGTGCGTCGGGCGGGCGCGGATGCGTGACCGCCGGACACTTTATCTTGTTGCAGTTATACCCAAGGATTTGGGTTTGACCGCTCGCAATTCTGTGAACGGGCGAGTTTTTTGGTAAGGGTAGGCGCAGGCGCGCCGCCAACGGTTATGATAATGGGACATCGCCCGCACCGTCCGCAGAACAACTATCGGTGGGTGTCTAACGGGGGGGTCCCTTTGGATATCATTGAGCTTCTAAAATCTGCCTTCATGGGCCTAGTCGAGGGCATTACCGAATGGCTGCCTGTTTCGTCGACCGGTCACATGATCTTGGTGGACGAGTTCGTCAAGATGAACGTGAGCGAGACGTTCTGGAATATGTTCCTGGTCGTGATTCAGCTTGGCGCCATTTTGGCCGTCTGCGTCCTGTTCTTCTACGACCTCAACCCGTTTTCTCCCAGCAAGGGCAAGGAGGGCCGTCGCGACACCTGGGTGCTGTGGGGCAAGATTGTGCTCGGCTGCATTCCCGCCGCGGCGATCGGTCTGCCGCTTAACGACTGGATGGAGGAGCATTTCTATAATGCTCCCGTCGTGGCGCTGGCGCTCATTGTGTACGGCGTGCTGTTTATTGTGATCGAGAACTGGCGCGCGAACAAGCGCGACCAGGCTGCTCTTGCCGGTTCGTTTGGTTCGAGTGCCATGGTGGCGGGCGGACGCCCCGCTGGTGCGCATTTTGCCACTCCCGCTGCGGCTGCCGCTTCAGACGATGACGATAACCTGGACTTTGGCTCCATCACTACGCTCGAGGATCTGAGCTGGAAGACCGCGCTGGGTATCGGTTGCTTCCAAGTGCTTTCGCTGATTCCGGGCACATCGCGCTCCGGCTCCACGATCATCGGCGGCCTGCTGCTGGGCTGCACGCGCTCGGTGGCGTCTAAGTTCACGTTCTTCCTGGCCATTCCCGTCATGTTTGGTGCGAGTGCGCTCAAGCTGGTCAAGTACTTTATTAAGGGCGGCACGTTCGGCACCAACGAAATCGCCATCCTGGGCGTGGGCTGCGTCGTCGCCTTTGTGGTGTCGCTCATTGCCATCAAGTGGCTTATGGGCTTCGTGCGGCGTCACGACTTTAAGTGCTTCGGCGTCTACCGCATCATCCTGGGCATCGTGGTTCTCGCGTACTTCTTTGTCCTGGAGCCGATGCTCGGCCTCTAACTTAGTTGACGCTGCG
>CAJLAN010000032.1 GCA_905204635.1 uncultured Collinsella sp.
TCGATCGCGAGTTCCGCACGAGCCGGAGAGCACTTAATGTGCTCTCCGTGCGAGCAGGACTGTCCGAGCAGGCAACCTAATGCCTTTCGGGCAGCCACGGACCAACTTACTTCAAACCGCAGTTACGACAGCGCAATACCGCCAAGCCAGCCCCAACGCACGCCAGAGCCAGTGCCATAGAAGCTAATAAACGAATCAAGCGACTTAGACGTAATGGCACCCTCGTTGCTCATAACGATGCCGCCGCCAACATAGATGCCCACGTGGCCATAGATCAGACCCGGCATGCCGGTGCCGCTATGCGATGAGTCGGCCACAATCATGCCCACCTGCAGCGCCGAGCGGTCGGAGCTATAGCACCATGCGTTAAACATGTCGCACGCATTGCCGCCAAAATAGCCCACGCCGGCGTTACGGAAGACATTGGTGACCCACGCCGCGCACCAGTTCTGACCCGGCGAAGGCGTGGAGTAGCACGCGTTGACGACAGCCTGCTGCTTGCCCGAGCCGGCATTCTGCTGCGGAGTTCCGGGCGCGTACGATCCACCACCCGAGCTCGAACCACCCGAGTAGGAATTGTTCTGGTTCGCGGCAGCCGCGGCAGCGGCAGCCTTCCTAGCGGCCTCCTCAGCCTGGGCGGCAGCGAGGATCTCGGAATCGCGCTGAGCCATGAGCTCCTTGACGTCGTCGGAAAGACCGTTCAGCACGGTCTGGACTTCTTGCTGCTTGGCCTGCATGTCCTGCATCTGGGCAGTCTGCTGGTCCTTGAGCTTCTCTAAGTCGGCCTTCTGCGACTCGAGCTCGGTCTTTTGCGCATCGAGCTCTTCCTGGATGGTCTGAATGTCCTCGATGGCGTCGCGGTCGCTCTTGTTGATCTTCTCAACGTAATGCGCGTTGGCGACGAGTTCCTCAAACGAGCCAGAGGCCAGCAGCAGCGACAGGATGTTCGTGCCGCCGGACTTGTAGCTGGCGGCCACGCGATCGGAAAGGTCGTTGCGCTTCTTCTTGAGCTCGGCCTTCTTTTCATCGATCTGGGCCTGCGTGTCGTCAATCTTGCCCTGGACATTCTCGATGTCGTTGAGGGTCTGGGCATTCTTGTTGGCCAGCGCCGCATACTCATTTGCGATGCTGTCGAGCTGGGCCTGAACCTCGTCGAGCTGGGCCTGGGCGGCATTCAGTTTATCGGTGGTTTCTTTGGAAGCCTCCGCCGCATGGGCGCGAGCGGGCAGGCCAAAAAGAACTGCCGCAGAAGCGGCGCCGAACAGGGCCTTGAGGGCAGTGCGGCGCGAGAGCTCCTGGGAAAGGATGGAATCGCTGTTTGGTGACATATGTACTCCGTTACATGCTTATTTATATGTCGCTCAACTCATACATATTAGCGTACATATGGCGCGTCCCAACGATTTCCACGAACGGCAGGAAACTGCAAGGTCAGCGGCTCGTAAGCAAATGCCAAAGATCAGGTTATGCGTACGCAAGCTCTTCTATGAGTACGTTAGCACAATCCTCTGCTTTTCCTACAGCGCACGATTTGGGCGTCCCTGCCTGCGCTATACTCCCCTGAAGAAGTGTTCCTGATTCGATAGGAGACTACATGTCCAAAGCACTCGACCCCAAAGACACCTGTGTCCTCGTTACCGGTGGCGCCGGCTTTATCGGCTCGCACACCGTCGTTCAGCTGCTCGAGGGTGGCTACCAGGTCGTCATCGTCGATGATCTTTCCAACTCCAGCTCCGTCGCCGTCGACCGCGTCAAGACCATCGTGGGCGACGAGGCCGCCAAGAACCTCACCTTCTACGAGGCCAACGTGCTCGACCGCGACGCGATGAACAAGATCTTCGATACCCATCAGATCGACCGCGTCATCCACTTTGCCGGCTTTAAGGCCGTCGGCGAGTCGGTGAGCAAGCCCGTCGAGTACTACCACAACAACATCGAGAACACCCTGGTGCTCATCGACGTCATGCGCAACCATGGCTGCAAGTCCATCATCTTCTCGAGCTCCTCGACCGTCTATGGCGACCCGGACAACCCGCCCGTCACCGAGGAGGATCCTAAGAAGCCCGCGACCAACCCCTATGGTTGGACCAAGTGGATGATCGAGCAGATCCTTATGGACGTCCACACCGCCGACCCCGAGTGGGACGTCGTGCTGCTCCGTTACTTCAACCCCATTGGCGCTCATCCGTCGGGCCTGATCGGCGAGGACCCCAAGGGCATCCCCAACAACCTGGTGCCCTATGTCGCCCAGGTCGCCGTGGGCAAGCTCGAGGCCGTTCAGGTCTTTGGCAACGACTACCCCACCCCCGACGGCACCGGCGTGCGCGACTACATCCACGTGTGCGATCTGGCATCTGGTCACGTTGCCGCCCTTAACTGGATGAACGGCAAGACCGGCGTCGAGATCTTTAACTTGGGCACCGGCACCGGCACCTCGGTACTCGAGGTCGTCGCCGCCTTCTCCAAGGCTTGTGGCAAGGAGCTGCCCTACGTGATCCGCGAGCGCCGCGCCGGCGACATCGCTGCCAACTGGTGCGATGCCTCCAAGGCCGAGCGCATGATGGGCTGGAAGGCCCAGTACGACATCGCGGACATGTGCCGCGATAGCTGGAACTGGCAGAGCCACAACCCCAACGGCTTCGCCGACGCCGAGTAGCACTCAACCGCGGTAGATTTCTAGGCATATTCCAAAATCTACGGGCCCCGGCCTCCAATGTGAGGTCGGGGCCTTTTAGGAGCTCGTTCTCGGGCTCGAGCTCGCGCATGCACTTGCGGCCGCCGCGACCGGGTGGTTGGTCAGCTCCTTCTTCCTGACCGTCACCCATCTTCCCAGGGTCTTCTCGTTGATGCCGAGGTCGGCTGCCACTTGGGCGATGGGCTTCCCCGACGCGGCGGCGAAGTCTGCGGCCTCGGCGCGGTACCCCGCTGTGTAGGAGGGCCCGTCTGCCATGACTGACACTCCTTTCTTTTTGGCGCTGAAACGATTATCGCCGCTCAACGCCATTCCTCTAAGTCAAGTGTCCTTGAATACGATACAGTTCAAATGGACGAGGAGAATCTGGCGCTCCTCTCGATGAGCCCGGAGAGGTCCCTGGTCGTCACCTTCCCCCGCGCGAACGCGAAGCGGACGGCGGCGAGCCATGTCCTCACCGCGCGTTCCATTTAGGGAGTCCTCGAGAAGTCGATCTCTCTGTGCGATAATCGAGCTATTGAGTCTCGCGAGTTTAGAGCTGGTGATATGCATTGAAAATCAAGATGAAAAACATCGGCAGGGTCGCTGAGGCCGATATCGAGATTAATGGTATTGCCGTGATCGCCGGGGAGAACGGGACGGGGAAAAGCACGGTTGGAAAAGCGCTTTATGCGGCCTTCAACAGCATGTCCGATTCGGAGAACAAAATCGACCGCATGAGGCGCAATAGTGTTGAGCGCGCCATCAGGAAGGCATATGTGGGAAGCCCTCTCGACTCCACGTCTCGCCACAGGCGAACTGCTGGAAGAATGAATAGTTTCATCGACAGGGTTTTTTCGGGCGAGTGCACGAGGGACGAGCTTATTGATGAGATAAAGGAGTATTACGGGGAGGAGATCTCCCGTGAGATCGAATCCGATTTCACGAATGGCGTAGCAGGAGTTGCCGATCAGATTATCGAGATCATGGATATCTCCGATGATGAGGTATTTCGTGCGATTGCGACAAACAGGTTCCGAAGCGAGTTCAACGGCCAGATCAATTCGGTTTTCGGCGAAGAGCCCGGGAAGGTCGAACTCCAGATAAAGGACGCATCTACGGTTTTCTCGGTTGCAAGTGACGAGGTGGCGGAGGTGCACGATAGGAGGGTTTTGCGATTCAGGGCGCATTATCTGGACGACCCGTTCCTGATCGATTCTCTCGGAGGACCCTACGGCCCCGCTTTTCGGTTCAAGCCCCTCCTTGGACACCAGGAGGAGCTGCGGCAAGATTTGATTCAGGCGACCATCCGTAACGATGACAGCGAGTCCTCGCTGTTCGAAGAGATCGCGAAGGAGCGACACCTGAAGGTTCTCATGGACAAGGTTTCCTCCTTATGTCCGGGGCATTTCGAGAGGAGCGAAAGTCGCGGTCACCTTACGTATCTCGAAGAGGGCTTCGCTCGGGGGTTGGAGCCTGGGAACCTTTCTGCTGGCTTGAAGACGTTCGCCATCATGAAGGTGCTCTTGAAGTCCGGCGCGCTAGATGCCGGAGGGACTATTATCCTCGATGAACCCGAGATTCATCTTCATCCTGCATGGCAGCTGGCCTTCGCCGAGATAATCGTGCTGCTCCAGAAAGAGCTCGGGATGCACGTCTTAATGAGCACCCATAGTCCATATTTCCTGAATGCGATCGAAGTGTATTCTAAGAAGCACGCTGTTGATGGATTGTGCTCATATTATCTTGCGGAGACCTGCACTGATGGACGCTCTCGCTTTGCCGATATAACCGGCTCGACTGAGGTCGCCTACGAGAAGCTGGCGGCTCCTTTTGATACGCTTGAGAGGGAGGAGTACGGCCTTGAGTAGCGACCTGTGCGCCTCCTGCCCTCATCCGAACTCTCCCGCGGTGCCAGATGGCAGCGATGGTTGCTCCCGTTGCAGGACCTGTATCCTAAGGGACTGCACGTCGACCATCTCCAAAACATCCAGAGACGGGAGCGTCTCTCTTGTGGATGACGATTTCCCTGTTGTCAATTTTGACTCTGTTAAAGAATGCTACTGCAAAAAGGTCAATAGGTGGATGCAACTCCCGCGCTCCGCCGATGCGCTGTATTGCGACCGGGAAACGTTATATCTAGTCGAATTTAAGAACGGCAGTCTGAAGGAGACGCTGGGGAAGAGGCTCAATCCCAAGGATGACGAAGAGCTTGGTATCAATCTTGGCCAAAGGGACGCCCTCATCGAGAAGTGCAAGGACAGCGTTTTGATCTGCTCGGACCTGTGGGGAAAGAGGACGAGATGGTTTCGCGAGCACTGCGTCTTTGTTTTGGTATACAACGAGGACAAGAACAAGACCGCGTTGAAGCGAGTTGCCAGTTCGATTAGGAGAAAAGCACGCTTTGGGCTTCCTGACAAATTGAAAGGGTTTTGCGTGAAGGATGTCTTGACGCTAACCGAAAAGGAGTTTTCGACATCGCTCCTTTCAACTTGGCGAGACGCAGAAGAAATCGCGGAGGTCGACGCGTAGGAGACCGAAAAGCATCCGGTGGCTATCTGCTCCCGATTTCGATCGTTCGTCTACAGTCGGTTTTCTTTCCGCTGCGACCGCCAGTTTGCGATGAGTCGCGCACCGTGTGAAGCTCAACACGGATGAAATACAAATAAAATCCCCCTTGCACTGTGTTGATAAATATTACTCGTCGAACTCATCTGAGCTGGGCCTTCTTGCATAGAACTGCCTGAACCTGAGCGTTTTCGGGTATCGCATTGCCCGATCGAGCACCATCGCGACCTTCTCAAGCTTGTCCTCGGGCGGACTCATAGCCACAGCCCTGCATGTCGTCCCGGTTGGAGCCGGGGTGAACCCTCAGGAAGCTCTGCATGAAGTAGCGCATCCGGTTCACGGGCCCCAGCGGGTTCTGGCCGTCGGGAACGCACTTGAGCAGCTTCGCGTTGTAGCGCTGGCTCTTCAGTGACAGCTTGTTGACAAGCGTCATGTGCGCGCCCTCCATGTCGTGGATGAGCGTGGAGCCGGGCGTCACACGGCCCTCGAACGTCGCCAAGGTCTTCGCCCTGCTCGTCTTGCCAAGGCCCTCCCGGATGAAGATTGAATGCCTGGTTCGTCGCAGCCGAGTGCGACACGGCCTCTACCCGAGACCATCATCTCTACACATAGCCCATCATTCGACAAGAACGCGCAGTTCGTCCTGCATAGGCGCATGGTGTCCCCCTCCGCCGCAAGAGGGGAGCAAAAGAAAGGTCCCCTTGTCACTACCGGACAAAGGGACCCCCCTGGGCAAACACGCTATAAAACCTTCTTGCCGAGCGGCTGAGTCTCAGGACACCGACGGCGCACCCGTAGACCTACCCATAATCCACGCCATTTCGAGCTTCTTGGTCTTCAACGTCACAATCCGATAATCATCCAGGCATCGAAATGACCTCGTCACAGGCGGCAAGCATCTCCTCGTCATGAGTGACAACGATTACAATATGGTCTCTCTTAACTTCGTGAAGCAATTTGATCAGCGCGCCTCGACTCTTCGCATCAAGTGCTGAGGTCGGTTCATCAAAAAGCATAACGTCCGGCGATTTCAACAGCTGTCTCACAATTGCAATCTTTTGCTTCTCCCCGCCGGACACCCCTCCTTTCCCGCCGTCAAGCATCGCCGCTGCCCCGTTCTCCACAGAGGCAATCATTTCGTCTAGCCCCAATATGGCAAGCATCCGATTCAGCTTATCCATCTCGTAATCATCAGAAAGCAGCGTAAGATTATCGAGAATCGTCCCCTCAACGATAGGGGGTTCTTGCTCCGTAATGCTGACTCGACACCGCCGCAATGCGTATCGGTCGATGCAACGCTGTGACACCCCGTCGTAGCGAACGGCCCCTTCTGTGTCATCTGGATATAACCCCAATATCACTGACAGCAGCGAGCTCTTCCCCGAACCATTCGGCCCCGAGATTCCATATAGCCGACCCCTGGAAAACACGAGCCCCTCAATGCTTAAAGCGACCCTTTCCGCCCCTGGATAACGTAGCTTGATGTTCTCAAGACGGATTTCCTCAATCGGATCAAGCGCCAATTTGCCATTCGCTTCAACCGGGACATCCCAAATTCTTTTCAGCCGCTCATAGCATACGCGATTAGTCTGGTAATCCCTTCCCCAGCCCAACAAATACTGTACCGCTGAGCTTAAGTTCGAATAATATCCAACAGCAGTCACGAGAAAACCCGGCAACAGTCTCCCGCCCATCACTTCAACCGCGCCCACAGCAAGAAGACATCCTTGAGCGGCGGAAGCGACCAACGCGTTGCCAAAGGTAAATCTAGACCCTACTTCCTGATTTGCTCTCATCGTTGGATAGAGCCCATTAAAAGCTTCGACCAGTACAGCGCGGGACCTATCGAACAAAGCATGTTTGCGGATGAAATCAACTTTCTCCAACTGATCTTGTAGACAGGAAAAAAACCTCGCGCTCTGCTCTTGTACGTCAAAACTTCTCTCAAACAGCCTTGCGCGTGAAACCGCATAAAAAGCGGCACTCGCTGCCGCAAGAACAAGGCAGACCACACTCAACTTGATATTCAGGCTACCGAGAACAAACAGGGCGGACAAAAGGGTGATAACGTTGCTTGAAACCCCCACAACCGAGTTGATTACGAAGATGACAAGGTCATTAGCGTCGTGATTGATTTGCTGGTTATAATACGACGCGTTGAAGCCCTCGAAGAATGCCTGGGGAAGGTGCTTCACGTGCTCAAGCGTATCCGCATTTAAGCCGAACCCCGCATGCGACTGAAGGTTGATGTACAGCATCTCTGAGCAATACACTAGTCCCGCTCGAACCGCCTGGACCGCAACCAAAATAAGGCAACAAACGAGAACGGCGGCAAAATCGGCGCTGGCCGGCATCGCCAATCGGTTTACCACTATGCCGGTAAGAAAGGGACCCGCAAGCGCAAGCAGCCCGACCAAAACTGTTACGACAAGATAGGCGTAGAATCGACCGCCCAGTATATATTTTCTACAGAGATTAAGCATCAGCCTCATTTTGCCCCGCACCCCGTTTTGCCGTATTCATCATCTGGGAGAGCAGCATTTTTTGCTCGGCATCATACCGGAAGGAAACGCAACGTTTCCCCTCACCGTTTAAGGCGTGGTTGGGGCACCCTCCCATGCACATGGGAAAAGCAAAGCACTCTTGGCATTCCGGGTCATCCGGCTCATATGCCATCCAGTTAATCATGTTCTTGCTCAACATTGGCGGCTCGAAAATAGTTCCGACCCTCCGCTCCTTCATTCCAATGTCATCCCAGCACTTATACAAATCTCCGACGGGATCAACCACGTACGAGTTGATTCCAACGGCGCAACATATCCCGAAATTCGTCCCACCAAAAGGTTGAACTTTGAAGCCCCGCGCAATTGCCCTTTTATAAAACTCAGTCTCCTCATACGAGAACTCTTTTACAGTAAAGCAGTGGCTGTCGTTCGCACATACCTGATTGATATCGTCAACAGGGGCTAAATAGAAGTGAACCTTATTCATCAGGCCATTTAGCTCGAGATAATCCAATAGCTCTTGAGCGGCCTCGATGTTGGTCTTGTCGACGTTGCTCCTTATCGAAATATCGATGATGTCGGCACACTCTTTGACGTTCTTGAGAATACGTTCGTATGTAGGGCTTCCGTCGTGAAGAATCCTCCTCGAATCGTGATCCGACTTCGATCCATCTATAGTCACTTGCGCGCTCGTCACACCACATGCCGCGAGCCTCCTTGCAACATCAGGCGTCAGCAGATAGCCATTTGTCACTATCGATGCGGAATATTCACACGTTGGCCCCACGACATCTTTCAGATCCGACGTAATCCGTTCGATCATCTTCATTCCGAGCAGAGGCTCGCCGCCGTACCATCCAACTGAGAGACTTGCGATACCAGGATAGTAATCTTTCACGAACTTGGAGAGCTGTGTCAAAACCTCCTCGCCCATCGTCGTGTACGCCTGTCCCTTTTCATAGCAGTAGGGACAGCAAAAGTTGCAAGCCATCGTTGGCGCAATGGTAAGGGACAGAGCAGTATTCGCAAAGCGCGCGGCGCGACTTTGCAACCTGATCTCCCCAAGCTCGTCCCTCTCCTCATTGACTAGGAGCCTCCCCTTATCAGCTCCGCGACAAGATCATCGGCATCCCGAACGTCCCCTTCTTGAATCCTTTTGAATTTCTGCGCGTATTCCGGATTTAACGACAGGATGCCGCCGGTTCGCGCATTCATGATAAGAAGACTTCCGTTATGTTCATGCACCACATTAAATTGCGACAGTTTCACTTCGCACCATCTCCATTTCCAATCAAATCCATATCGACCCTCAGACGCTGCGCATACGCCAGCGCACTACCTTCTTCGATAAAAACTGCACGAAAGCAGCAATAGACATGCGAGCGACACGATGACCGCATGGCCGCATGCAGCCATCAGGACCGTCCCGCCGGCAGCCCCGCACGCCCTCATCCAATAAGCCATGTGAACCGGGGGTAAAACGGTTGGGAAACTCATCGCGATAACAAGGCCCGCGAACGTTGCGACCAGCAAGGCTCCCGACACAAGAGATCTGATCCTGAACACCTCATATGCAACCGCAACCATCAGCGTATAAGCGGCGTCTATAACGATATTCGACAGGAGTGCCGAGGTCACATTACCAACCGTAAGGCTGTCTAGACCGCTTCCGGAGCACACGGCAAAGACCGCAGCGACACCGAGAGTAAACACGATGTAGGGGCACAGCGTATACACTTCGCAAGCCAATGTCTTTGCCGCAAACAGCTGCCAGCTGCGGAAGCCCCGAGCAATCGAAACTCCCCTTGCCGACACGCTCGTCGCATCACCGAATAGCGTCCCCGCCACAACAACAGAGACGATTGGGAAGAACACCGTATGCGCCATGGAGACGACACTTAGCCAGGAAGAGATACCCGTTGGCCCAACCCCTATCGAGAAAAGATAGCCCGGATCGGCGGAAAAGCCAAAGAACTGGCCCTCTCCCCCTGCGGAGACCCATGCGCCGGACCCGGCAAACACATAAATCCCCGCGATGCCCAAATACATCAGCGCTATTATCACGGCGAGTTTCATTCTCCTTGCGCGGAACAGTTCCGCCCTGACCGACATCCCAAGATTCATCGAACCGCCGTCCTTACAAATAGCGAGACGAGCGCAACTCCAACCGACACAAGCACAGTGCCGCCCGCATACAGCAAAACCTGAATTACACCAACATTCTGCATACTCAGGGAACACAGGTTCATCAGGTAATACACGGGCGAGAGCATGAGCAGCAAGCTGGGCTGACCGCTTCCGTATGTACTTGGGAACCACACCATCACAAATATCGAAACCGCTATTGCAACGACGCTGCTCGCCACCACACTCCTCGTGAGCAAATACAGGGCGAAGGTAGCGGCGTACATCGAAATGAGCAGCAGCGCGATCATCAGCGCAATCGATACAAATTGGGCAAACCCTGAGCACGAGGCCCCAACGTCCCATTGGGCCATCTTGGTTAAATACAGCGCAGTCGTAGAAAGAAGATACACGGCACCGACCAGAGTGCAGTTCACCAACAGCTTCGTGATCACAATCGCCGCCTGCGACACCCCTCGCGATCTCGATACGGCGTAAGCCACGGATTCAAAGTCTCTCGACGTAGCGTAAACCGCGTAGAGAATCGTCACCGGAATCCAGACCACTGTAGACGCAAAAGACGTCCGGGCAACAGAGCCCAAAACGTCCCCTGCATCCACTAGGTTTCCAATAAAACCTATAGCCCCTCCAAGCGTATACGGGTCATCACCGGCGACCATGATCAGCACCTCAGACGAAGTCGCAGCCGCAACCACATACAGCACAGCCGCAAGCGCAATCATCAGAGCGGTCGCCGGGTGCCTGGCGAGCAACCATACCTCGCTCCGAAAAGCTGAGATGAACTCGCGTTTCATCACAGCTCGCTCTCTCGACCGATGAGCTCCGAATAAAACTCCTCAAGGCTCTTCCTATGAGAATACGCCTCCGCAACCCTCACACCTGCGGTCGAGAGCGCTTCGATTGCAATGCCCCGCCCTTCCTTTTTCTCCTCATAGCGCATAAGGACGCTGCCGTCCGGCAGAAAAGAATGTGAGGTCTCATCTCCGAGAACCGATCTCGTTCGCTCCAGATCGTCCACATGCAACACGAAACCACCGCGGCATGACTTTTCCAGCTGAGGTGCGGTCATCCTTCGAATGAGGCGACCATGACTTATGAAGAGGTAATCAGTTGCCAGCTTGTGCATCTCCTCAAGATTGTGGCTGGATACGAGAATCGTTTTACCTTGATCTTTGTTAAGATGCGTAAGGATTTTTCTTACTTCGACTATCCCCATCGGATCCAGGCCGTTTGTCGGCTCGTCCAGGATCAACAGCTCCGGATCGCCCAGCAACGCTATGGCCAGATCGAGACGCCTCCTCATTCCCATTGAGAAGTTCTTCACTTTCTTCCCGCCGGCCTCCCCCAAACCGACGGTTGATAACACACCGTCGATGGAACGATCGGTGGGAAGCCCCCACTCAATACAGCGAACGACCAAGTTGTCTCGCGCGGTCAGATTAGGATACGAAGCATTGAGGTCGGGCATATAACCCAGCCTTTCCCTGCAGCTCCGTATTTCACGTCTCCCGGTTTGCCCAAACATCGAGATCGTTCCTGACGATGGCTCCGAAAGCCCCGTGATCAATCGAATTAACGTGCTCTTGCCGGCACCATTCTCCCCAATGAGTGCACACAGCTCGCCTTCCATTAAAGAGAACGAGACTGATTTAACCGCTTCAAACCCGCCATATCTCTTGGATATGGCACGCAATTCAACTGGGACTTCCCGCATGGACGACATCCTCCCCGTCAATAAAAAGGGACGACATGGCAATTGTGCGGGGTTATAGGTAACGTCGGTTCGCCCCCCCCATATTGCAATGCCACATCGCCCCTCAGGCGCTGCTGGCCAAAATATCTTTGAACAGTC
>CAJLAN010000033.1 GCA_905204635.1 uncultured Collinsella sp.
TCGGCTCGACTCCAGGCGCGTGCACGAGCCGCGCATAATACCCAGGCCATTGACCCAGGGACCGCCAGCCTGCTCGGGAGCGTTTCCGTCCGCAACCGCGCCCTCGTCCGCCGGCACGCCCTCGTTGCCGCGCTCAAAAAATAGCTGAAGGCCCAGGCAGATGCCGAGCAGCGGAGTTCCAGCGGCGACGGCATCGAGCACGGCCGTCTCCTCGCCGCTCTGGCGCATAAAGGCAATCGCGTCATAGAACGCGCCCACGCCCGGAATGACCAGGCCGTCGGCGTTGCGGATCTGCTCCGGATTGTCCGACGTGCAGGCGGCGGCACCGGCGCGTGCAAGCCCGCGCCCGACGCTCGACAAGTTGCCCTTGTGGTAGTCGACCACCACGATCTTCGGTTCGCCCACGCGACCCTCCCTTTTCCCATTCAAAACCTGCCAAAAAGGGGCAGGTTACAGTGAGCCCTTGGTGCTGGGGATGCCCTGCACGCGGGGATCGAGCTCGCAGGCGTGGCGCATCGTGCGGCCCACGGCCTTAAAGGCGGCCTCGATAATGTGATGCGAGTTGTCACCCGCCAGTTCGCGCACGTGCAGCGTGAGCTTGGCATCGCGTGCGAAGGCATAGAAGAATTCAACGGCCAGCTCGGTATCGAAGCTGCCCACGCGCTCGGTCGGCACGGGCAGCTCGCAGTAGGCCTGGCCGCGACCCGAAATGTCCACGGCAGCCATCACGAGCGTCTCGTCCATGGCAATCGCCGCGTCGGCAAAGCGCGTAATGCCCGCCTTGTCGCCCAGCGCCTTGCAAAATGCCTCGCCCAGCACAATGCCCGTGTCCTCGACGGTGTGATGCGCGTCGACCTCAACGTCGCCTACCGCATGCACCGTCAAATCAAACAGTCCATGGCGACCAAAGGCGTTGAGCATATGGTCGAAAAACGGTACGCCGGTCGAGATATCGCACACGCCGCTTCCGTCCAGGTCGAGCTTGACGACAATGTCGGTCTCACCCGTCTTGCGGGTCACCTCGGCATAACGGCCCATCTACATCTCCTCCTTCACCAGCGCGGCAAACGCGGCCAGCACCTCATCGTTTTCCTGCGGGGTGCCCACGGTAATGCGCAGACAGTCCGCAAGCCCCGGTGCGTAGCTAAAGTCGCGCACCAAAATCGAATACTCGTCGCGCAGGCGCTCACGCACGCGCGTGGCATGCGGCGTGCGCACGAGCACAAAGTTCGCCGCGCCCGGCCATGCCTCCACAGGCGGGCCCTCGGCAGCCATTGCGCGCAGGGCGCACAGCTCGCGCTCGCGCTCGGATGCGACCTGCGCCACCACGGGCGTGTACGCATCGCGGGCACGCACGCAGGCAAGCGCGGTTGCCTGGCTCAGCACGTTGACCGAATAGATCTGGCGAATCGCCGCGAACACGTCGATGACCTCGGGTGCCGCAATCACATAACCCAGACGCGTGCCGGCGGCGCCAAACGCCTTGGACAGCGTATGCAGAATCACCAGGTTGGGGTGCTCGGCGATAAGGCCTTGCGCCGTGGTGGCCGCGCCAAACGAATCGTCGGCAAACTCAACGTAGGCTTCGTCGACCATTACCATGCCGGGGCACGCATCGCACAGCGCTGCGACAAAGTCGAGCGGCGCCACGTCGCCCGTGGGGTTATTGGGCGAGGTCACGATTGCCAGGTTGCGCTCGGGCGCCGCCGCGAGCACGGCTGCCTGGTCGAGCTCAAAGGTCGCGGGGTCGCGCCACACGTCGCGCACCTCGGTCTGGCAGAGCGACGCAAAGAACGCGTACTCGCTAAAGCACGGCGGGCAGTTGAGCAGGGTCCGCCCCGCGCCGCCAAACGCCAGCAGGTAGTTATAGAGCAGCTCGTCGCCGCCGTTACCCACGCAGATGTTCTCGCGCGCCACGCCATGCCAGGCAGCAAGCTCGTCGCGCAGCACGTTGGACATGGGATCGGGATAGCGGTTGAGCGGTGTGGCAGCCAAGGCGGCGTCGACCGCCTCGCGCACGCCAGCCGGCACGGGATAGGTGTTCTCGTTGGCCGAAAGATTGATGCGCGTGGGCGTAAAGTTAGGATCGTAGGGCTCAATACCGGCCAGGTAAGGCTGGACGAGCTCCTTCATACGGGGCGTGAGCTCGGCCATATTAGGCCTCCTTGCCAGTCGCGCCAACGCCATCCGCGCCCGCAGCCGCCAGGTCCACACCCTCGGCAACCGTCGCCACGGCATCTCCCGGCCAGGCAACCTTGGTCAGGTCGGCCGCGGCGAGCGACTCGGCGCTCACGGCATCCTCGCCCTGCTCCAACACGCGGCGACGCAGTGCGGTGGAAAGCGCGTGTGCCCACAGGCCCTCGGCCTCGGCCAAACGCTGCGTAGCGGGAGCGTCCGAGAGCAGGCCCTCGGGCGTATAGCAAATGACACTTGAGCGCTTGACGAACTCCTCCACCGAAAGCGGGTTGGAGAACATGGCCGTGCCGCCGGTCGGCAGCGTGTGATTGGGGCCGGCAACGTAATCGCCGAGCGGCTCGGAGCTCCAAGCGCCCACAAAGATGGCGCCGGCGTTGCGAATGCCGCCGAGCAGGCCCATCGCGTCCTTGCAGTGCAGCTCCAGGTGCTCGGGCGCCACGGTGTTCACCGCCTCGACGGCGGCAGCCATGTCAGCGGCCACCACGATGGTACCCTCATTGTCGAGCGAAGCGCGCGTGATCTCGGCGCGTGGCGACTGCGCTACCAGGATGTCGATACCCGCCTCGACCTCACGCGCAAACCGCTCGTCGCAGGTCACCAGATAGCAGGCCGCCAGCGGATCGTGCTCGGCCTGGGCCATCAGGTCGGCCGCGACCACCATGGGCTTGGCCGTGGCGTCAGCCAGCACGCAGACCTCGGAGGGACCGGCGACCATATCGATACCCACGTCACCCGAGACAATCTGTTTGGCAGCGGCGACGAAGGCGTTGCCCGGGCCGGTGATCTTGTCGACACGCGGAATGGTCTCGGTGCCGTACGCCAGCGCGGCCACGGCCTGGGCGCCGCCCACCATATAGATCTCGTCCACGCCTCCGAGCTTGGCAGCCGCAAGCGTATACGGGCTGATCAGGCCATCTTTTTGCGGCGGAGTCACCATGACCACGCGCTTGACGCCGGCCACCTTGGCGGGAATGGCGTTCATGAGCACGGTGGAGGGATACTGCGCGCGACCGCCCGGCACGTAGATGCCAGCCGCGGCAAGCGGGGTCACTTTAACGCCGAGCATTGTGCCGTCCGGGCGCGTGGTAAACCAGCTCTGCTCGACCTCGCGCTGGTGGAACTCGCGAATCTGGCGCGCGGCCTTCTCAAGTGCGGCGACAAAGGCCGGATCGAGGCCTTCGAGCGCGGCATCGACCTGCTCCTGCGGCAGACGGAAGCTCTGCAGCTCAACGCCATCAAAACGCTGGCAATAATCGCGCACCGCGGCATCGCCGTTGGCGCGCACGTTGGCTACGATATCGCGGGCAGCGTCGACGATGTTTTGCGGCAGCACGCCCTTGCGGTTGAGCTGGTTGGTAACGAGGCGCTCACCGGGAGCAAGCTTGATGGTCTTCATATCGGTATCCCCTATCGGTCGAGGTTGCGTTTGAAAAACGAAAGGCCGGGCGGCGGCGCCAATCGGCCCGCAGCCCGTACGTTGGGGCGCCCGTGCGTGCTCGCGCTATTGCGCCGAGCCCGCGACGGGCTCAAAATGCTTGTCCTTCACGGCAGCAGCCAGGCGATCTGCCAGATTACGCACGCGCGGATCCAAGCGAGCGGCACCCGGATTGACGAAGAAGCGCGCCGTGCAGTCCATAATGCGACCAGTAATAACCAGGTCGTTATCGCGCAGCGTGGCGCCCGTGGCGGTAATGTCCACGATACGGTCGGTCATACCGACGATGGGGCCCAGCTCGATGTTGCCGTGCAGCGAAACGATATCGGCATTCACGCCGCGCTCGGCATACCAAGCGCTCGCGATGCGCGGGTACTTGGTGGCCACGCGAAGCGACCCGCGGCGGGCATAGTTGCGCTCGGCCTGGCCGGCGCGCCACGCGGGCTCCGCCTCGATAAACGTGCACAGGCCGTAGCCCAGATCGACCAGCTGCAGCAAGTTGAGGTCTGCCTCGATGAGCGAGTCCCAGCCACAGATGCCGCAATCGGCACCACCGCAGCCCACAAAGGCGGGCGCGTCGCTGGGACGCACGATGACAAACTCGATATCGCCGACCGTGCCCTCACCAGCACGCGTGTCGCGGCCGCGCACGATGAGGTGACGGCCGGGGTCGCGCAGCTCAGAGACGTCCAAGCCCGCGGCCTCGAGCACGTCGAGCGTGTCGGCCTTGAGCGAGCCCTTGGGCACGGCGATGCGCAGTGGACCCTCGGCGCCGCGGCCCACGGCATGGTCACCATCGGAAGCAGCGTCCTCGGCCGAGGTATGCGCGGCCTCCAGACGCTCGAGCGAAAAGGCAAAGCCCGCCGCCGGCACCTCGATGCCGTCGCCAAATGCGCCAGTAAAGATGGAGTCGTAGCGTCCGCCTGAACCGACCGGATCGGGCAAGCCGCCGGCATAGGCCTTAAAGACCAGACCCGTGTAGTAATCAAACGAGTTCATGATGGAGAAGTCGAACGACAGCACCTGGGCGCCCTCGGGTGCCAGGCCCTCAACCAGGGCACGCAGCTCGCGCGTCAGCGGCGCGACGATACCGGCGGCCTCCAGCAGCGCGTCCACGCGGTCGAGTACCTCGGCACCGCCGTGCAGACGCGGCAGCTCGCTAATGGCGGCCTTGACGGCCTCGGGCTCGGCGCTTGCCGCCACGCGGGCATCGAGGCCCACAAAGTCGTTGGCGTGCACGCAGCGCAGGGCCTCGGCGGCCAGCTCGCGATCCTCGCACGCCGCGAGCAGCTCCTTAAACGGACGCACGCTACCTGCGATAATGCGCGCATCGGGCAGCGCCAGCTTGCGCATAGCCTCCGCCACCAGCAAGACGATCTCGACATCGCCCGCGGTGTCGCCCGCGCCGATGAGCTCAAAACCCAACTGCGTAAACCAACGTGAGCCGCCGGCATTGCGCTGGCACTCGCGGACCACCGGCGCCTCGTAGCGCAGGCGCAGCGGCAGATCGGCCGCGCGCATGCGGGTCGAAACCAAGCGCACGATCGGCAGCGTGTTGTCGGGACGGACCACCAGCAGGCGGCCGTCGTCATCAAAGAGCTTAAACGGCGTATCCGCGATGCGGCCGCCTTCCTCGAGCGAACCCTTGTCCTCGAGTAGCGGCGTCTCGATCGGCAGGTAATGATGCTCCCTGAAACAGCCCTTCACCGTCAGCGCAATCTCCTCGCGCGCCTGAGCCTCCTCGGGCAATATGTCCCGGAATCCCCACGGTGTGGCCGTCATCTGGTGAGCCTCCTCATGCTGCGTTTCATATAGAACGGAAGACCGGCATAGCTCCGCCGGTCTTCTGGGTACTTTAGCATACTAGAGTGCTTGCGGGGAAAATCCGTCGCAGCCGCTCACGCCGTATTCATTTGGAAACATAGGGCAGATCGCCGCAACCCAACCCCACCTAGGCGCCAATCGCACGACGATACTCTGCCATTACCTGTGCATCGGCAGCTGCGGGGTCGGCAAAATAGCGCCCGTCATAGGTCTCGGCCGAAACAACTCCGCGATAGCCGCGCGCCACCAGTCTATCCAGGTCGGCGCGCATATCGCGGTCGCCGTCACCCCAGGCAAGATGCGTCGTGCCATCTGCCGCAACATCGACAAAATGCACGTGGGCGACATCATCGCCAAGCAGATCGAAATAATCGTCGATGGTATCCCCCGCCACCGCCATAGCGCCCAAATCCAGACACGCCTTAAGTGCCGGATGATCAACTGCCTCGATCATGCGCTTCGTGTCGGCCGCCGAGTTCACAATCATCGACTCAACCGGCTGTAGGGCCTCGAGTACCAGTCGCACGCCGCGCTCTCCCGCATGCTCGGCAATCGCACGCAACATCGAAGCGCTGCGACCCCACGCGTCCTCGATCGGCTCGTTCAAAAATGCCCAGCCGCTCGAGACCATGACCTGCTCGGCTCCAAGTTCCGCCGCAATATCTACAACGTTCTTAAAATACGCGAGTGTGCGGGCACGTGCCTCATTCCCGCGCGCCGCGATATTCCACGGCTTGGGGTTGTTCTGTTCGGGACAAAGTCCCACAATCCGAACCCCATACCGCTGTGACAGCTCCCGCACCTGCTCGAGCGAATCGTATCCATGGCAATCGACATACAGATGCATCGCTCCGGTCCAAAGCTCGCAACACGTGTAACCCGAGGCCGCTGCCGAAGAAAAGAATTCCTCAAGGTCAAAATAACGATGGCTGATATTCATGACGGCAAGCTGCGGATACTCCATCTTGTCCACCTTTCGGCAAAAGGGCGCCGCAGCACAGTGTGCGCGACGCCCCCTCTTACATTGTTCTCATTATGACGGATACTCTACTGGACACCAAGCACTCCAAAGAACGCGCCGGCGATACTCACGAGCAGGATCACGAGCATGATGAGCAGCGGATTCATCTTCTTCTTGAGCATGAGATAGACGATTCCAAACAGCCCCATCGTGACAAAGCCCGGGAAGATTCCGTTGAGCAGCTCGGCCAGCGTCTGAGCACCATCGCCCGCGCCGACCATGAGCGGAATGTCCACGGTGACCATCTCCATGGTCATAGCACCGATCACCATGGCGCCCATGATAGAGGCCATCTTGACGATCGTGTCCATAATGCCCGATTCCTGGACCTTGCTGATCATGTCCGAGCCAAAGCGATATCCCACAAACGTCAGCAGGTAACGGATGATGTAGTGAGGAACGTTGAACACGAGCAGGAACAAAATCGGGCCAAGAATAGAGCCCTGCAGCGCCAGCGACGTGCCGACACCCGTCGCCAAAATTCGCAGCGTGCCCCAGTAGAAGGCATCGCCCACGCCGGACAGCGGCCCCATCAAAGCAAGCTTGACATTAGAGATTGCACTCGTGTCAAAGCTATCGTCAGTAGCGTTGACCTCCTCCATTGCAGCGGCGATGGACATGGGGAGCGTCGAGATGTACGGCGTGACGTTATAGAGCTCCATATGGCGCTTAAGGGCGGCCTTAAAGTCCGCATCCTGCGGATACAGCTTGCGCAGGATCGGCATAAGGGCCCACATAAAGCCGATATGGCCCATACGCTCGTAGTTCCAGGAATGCTCATAGGGAATCGAGCGCCAGAACAGCTTCTTAAGATCTGCGCGGGAAATCAGCCCGTCGTAAGAAGACTCAAACTTAAAACTCATCGAACCCACTCCCAATCGCAGGATCCTCGGTTGCCGCTGCGGGCTGCTCCGCTTTTTTCTTGTCACCCAAAACCGTCATCGCGACGACGATGATCGCGGCAAAGATCGCCACGCCCGTCGTGCTAATGCCAAAGTAGGCGACGAGGAAGAAGCCAGCGAAGAAGAACGGCGCCACCGTTTTGTTCATGATCATCTGAGCCAGCATCGCAAAGCCGAGTGCGGGCAAGAAGGCGGCGGCGACATCCATGCCGGTCTGAACGAAATCGGGGATGATGTTGAGCAGGCTGGCAACAGCATCGGCGCCAAAGAAGAATGCCAGGGGAATAATCAGCAGGCCGCACCAGCTCTGCGCGTAACCGGCGATGAGCATGTTGCGCGTGATGGCCTTGGTGTCCCCGTCCTCGACGTTCTTGTCGATACGGTGCACCAACAGTAGCATCACCGGCTGGCCCAGGGCGGTATCGAGCGCCAGGACGATCGTTGCGATGGGAATGCCCAAGGTCAGGGCCGCCGAAGCGTCCGCGCCGGCCTGCATGGCAAGCGACACACCCAAGATGGTTCCGGAAATCGTATCGGGCGGGTTATACGCACCGACCGAGATGGCGCCGACCATGGCAAGCTCCATCGTGGCGCCCATGATCGTGCCGGTCACCATGTCGCCCATGACAAGGCCAACCAGAGGTCCGAGCACGATCGGGCGCTGGAGGTAGCTCGTGCCCGTCAGCCACTCGGAATAACCCAAAAGGGCGATCAGGAAAATCAGGATTGTCTTGATAATCATGACAGCCCCTAACCGATGACCTTCGCGGCGTCAGTCTTCGCATCTGCCGGAATCATCTGTATGAACAGCTCATAGCCCTCGCCGAGCAGCTCCTTCACGTAGGCCTCGTTCTCGGGCGTAAGGAACACGCTCGTCGAGACCTGGCGGGCGTCCTCGCTAAAGGCAACATTGCCGAGGTTGATCTTCTTGACGCCCATCGCCTTGGCGACGGCACCGGCCTGCTGGATCGTCTCGCAAACCACGAAGAGTTTGTACTTATCGGTCACACCGCTCTGGAGCGCCTTGACGGCATCCTCGGTGTTTTTGACGACGACCTTGCAGCCCTCCGGCTTTGCAAGGGACAGGGCCTGCAGACGAAGCTTGTCATTAAGGACCGTGTCGCTCACCAACAAGATGCAGTCAGCACCCAGAGCCGAGGTCCAGCTAACGGCAACCTGGCCGTGAAGCAGTCGATAATCTACACGAATCATCTGAATCATGATGTGCTCCCTAGTGGTTAAAACTCATCGAGTTCGGCCTGCCCCAGCAGGTCGTTGACGTACTTGACCTTGGTGTCGTCCGCCTCGACGATCTGGCGAATGGCCTCATCGATTGGGGTGGAGTCGGGCACGAACAGCAGCTGAATAAGGAGCGGCAGGTTCATATTGGTCACCAGGTGCGTGTTGGGACGCGTCTGGACGATCTTGGTGAACTCGTTGTTGACGCTGCCGCCGAACAGGTCAGTGCACACGACAACCTCGTCGTCCGCAGCAAACCCATCGAGAACCGCTGCGGCCTCCTTGGTCAGGTCCTCGTTCCCGTCGACATACATAGACAGCGCATGGACGTTTTCGCGCTCGCCGGAGAGCAGCCCAATGCTCTCGACGATTCCAGACGCAAAATGAGCATGGGACGCCACGATAAACTGCCTCATTCGATTCCCCTTCCTAGCGAATTTCGGCATAAAAATGCCCGGACGCATGCGCCCGGGCAGGGTGCTTCTTAAATGAGTGGTCAACTATTAGTAGTCGAACTGGTGATAGTAACGACGGTAGTTGAGGTTGTGCTTGGTGACCGTCTCGTAGTAAGCGGCAAGGCGATCGGTGATCAGCGAGGAGAGGATCCACGGAGACACGATGACGCGGAACTCGTCGTCAAGGCCGGGGATCGCGAACTCGGCGGTGTCGATGATGTTGATGTCGGTGTCGCCGGTCACGCCGCGGTTGAGGAAGGCGCGGACGCGCTCGTCGAGCTTGCGGTTCTCGTCCTCGCCCATGAACAGGAACACGGGGACGCCGGGCTCCACGAGCTCGAGGGTGCCGTGGAAGAAGTCGGCCGAGGTGATGTAGCGGGTGCGCTTCCACTGCATCTCCTCCAGGATGCACATCGAGAACAGGATCGTCTCGCCCCACAGGGCGCCCGAGCCGATGAACATGGTGTAGGGGGCCAGGGCGTACTTCTTGGCGAGCTCCTCGGCGCGCGGCTCGAAGCGCTTGCGGATATCGAGCATGTCCTTCCAGATATCCTTGGTCTGCTCGATAAACAGATCGAACTTGGGGAAGCAGCCACGGCGGTTGAGCAGGCGCAGGCCGAAGCAGTCGGCGAGGTAGTAGCCCTTCTCGCAGCCGCCCGAACCATGGTCAGAAGCCATGGCGACGCAGTTCTCGGCACCCACAGCCTGGCCGATGGGGCCCTCGGGCTTGGTCATGGCGTAGACACGAATGCCCTTTTCCTTCATCTTCTTGACGGCCTCGAGGACCTCGGGGGTGGTGCCGGACTCGGAGGCGGTGAGCACGACGGACTTCTCGGTCATGCGCTTGTGGCCCATGACGTTCCACTCGGCGGCGTGGATCAGGTAGACCTCGAGGTCGCGGTCGCCGAACTTGTTCATGAGGTACTCGAGCTGCATGAGCTCGTCCCAGGTGCCGCCGACGCCCATCAGGAACACGGCGTCGTAGCCCTCGTCGGCGACCTTGTCGGCGAGCGCGGTCATCTTCTTGCCGGCCTCGTAGATGTTCTTGCCGTCCTCGACGTAGCCCTCCTGGCTAAAGTGCATGATCTCGATCTTCTCGGTTTCCTTCATGGTTTTTCCTTTCTGTCCTGCACGCGAATCTATACATCGCGTTTCTTTTCGATACCAATTATAGACATACACCCAACGTGTTTTTAATACCACTTTTCAATCTGTTCCAATCCTCGGTGAACGGTCGATATTCTCTGGTGAGTGGTATTAAATTAGAATTTGATGTATAGCTAACGCCCCCGGCGTCTCCCTTGTGTGACAAAAAACAGCGTTCCTACCAGCGCAATAATGGTCGATGCTCCAAACAGTACCGTCTGGACGCCCAAAGCCTCCGCCAAAAACGGAGCCGCCAGCAGCGGCACCACGCCGGCGCTCATCAGTCCAAAACGCACAAAGCCGGTAATGCGCCCCAGGTATTTGATGTCGGCACGCTCCTGAATCAAGATCATCTGCAGCGGCTCCAGGAACCCCCAGGCCAGACCGTTAATCGCCTGACCGATAATCGCAACCCCCAGCATATCGGTGCCCACGTACACCATGGACCCAATGCCCACGGCCATGAGCGCGCCGAGCAGCAATCGCAGGTTGACATGGCGAGCAGAAAGCTTGGTCAGGATGAACGCGCCCACCGAGGAAGTGAGGCCCACGACCGAGGACAGCCAGCCCAGCCAGACGATATCCACGTTGAGTACATCACGGTAGAACAACGACTCCAGCGAATCGAACGCGCCAAACGCAAAGAAACCCAAAAAGCCCGAGATAAAGATGAGACGCAGGTCATGGTCGCGAAACGTAAGTCGCGCACCCTCGGCCATGCCGCCCAGAATACCGCCCTTCGGTTTCTCCCCTTTTGCGGGAACAACACACTCGTGACAACCTAAGGAGAGCACGGCCGCCACACCCATCATGCCCGCCATGAGCAGATAGACCGATTGCGTGGCAAAACAGCTCACGATGGCACCGCCGAGCAGCGGGCCAGCGGTATAGGCGATATTGCTGTAGAACACCATGAGGCCGTTCACGCGGGTACGGCCCTCGGTGGTCGACTCCAGGTATCCCGGAAACGCATGCGTGCAGGTGTTGATAAAGCCGCCCGCAAGTCCCAAGACGCACGCGGCAAACACAAGCCCGGGGACAGACAACGGCGCCAACCCCACGCCAAGCGATAGCACTGCCGTAATCACGCACGTCACAAACGACGCCCGGCGCGGTCCAAAGCGATCGATGACCGAGCCCGACACCATATTGCCCACCGACGTCATAAGATTGCGCACGAGCGTAATGGCGGCAACCAAAAAGGCCGTGCCGGCCAAATCATACGTGGCCGCACCGATAAGCCCCAAAAAGTAGACCGCGTTGTTGGCGCACCACTGCAGGGACTCAATAAGAATCAGCCTGACCTCTGCCGGCGTCAGACGCATTGCTTCGCGATCCTTCGCGAACATACGAACTCCTTCTATACAAAAAGGGGATGGAGGGCATAGGCCTGCTCCATCCCCTTTCCAGGTTGCAACGAAAATCTATGCAGCCGGGCCCTTACGCCAGCACGCCGAAGAACGCGCCGATGATGCCCACGACC
>CAJLAN010000034.1 GCA_905204635.1 uncultured Collinsella sp.
CCGCCATCCGCAAGGAGGAAGGCTGCGCCGACGTCACGATCATTCGCGGCTCCGTGGGTCCCACCATTGGCTCGCACGTGGGCCCCGGCATGGTGGCCTGCGCGTTTTGGGGCAAGAATCGCGCCGAGAAAGCCTCGCTTTCCGACCGCATCGCGCGTCGCGTGCGCGGCGAGTAGGCGGGCGCTGCGGTTGCAAGCGCCCTCAAGTCACGGCCCAAACGCTGGCACTGAGTATTCAACCTGGTAACAACACCCAACCCAAAAGGAAAGGTTTCATGGCAAACAAGCTCTCCGTCGCATTCATTGGCACCGGAATCATGGGTGCCCCCATCGCCGGCCACATTCTGGACGCCGGCTATCCCGTCACGGTCAACAACCGCACCAAGTCCAAGGCGGCGGCGCTTATCGAGCGCGGCGCCGTCTGGGCAGATACGCCGGCCGATGCCGCGGCGAACGCCGATGTCGTCTTTACCATGGTGGGCTATCCCTCCGAGGTCGAGGAACTCTACCTGGCGGGCGACGGCCTGCTCTCGTGCACTAAGCCCGGCGCGGTTTTGATCGACCTCACCACGAGCTCGCCCGAGCTTGCCCGTAACATTGCCGAGGCCGCCCAGGTTTCTGGTCGCATGGCGTTTGACTGCCCCGTCACCGGCGGCGAGTCGGGCGCTATCGCCGGTACGCTCACGGCTATCGTGGGCGCTACCGAGAACGACATCGCGCCGGTCCGCGACATCCTTGCCACCTTTGCGGCCAACATCTGCTGCTTCGACGGCGCCGGCAAGGGCCAGGCTGCCAAGCTCGCCAACCAGGTGTCGCTGGGCGCCTGCATGGTCGGCATGGCAGACGCCATGGCATTTGCCGAGTTGAGCGGCCTTGACCTGGAGAAGACCCGCCAGATGATCCTGGGCGGCACCGGCAAGTCCGGCGCCATGGAGAGCCTGGCTCCCAAGGCGCTCGACGGCGACTACAAGCCCGGCTTTATGGTCGAGCACTTTATCAAGGACCTGCGCTTGGCGCTCGCCTATGCCGACGACCGCGAGCTTGCGCTGCCCGGTGCCGACGTGGCCTTTACGCTCTACGACATGCTCGACGCCATCGGTGGTGCCAAGCTGGGTACCCAGGCCGGCACGGTCCTCTATAAGGAGGAGGCCGACGCCATCGCCGCCGGTCTGGACTGGTCGCAGTATCGTCCCGAGGAGCATGGCGCTCACGAGGACGGCTGCGGTTGCGGCGAGCATGGCGACGATCACGGGTGCGGTTGTGGCCACCACCACGACGAGGGCCACGAGTACTGCGGCGGCCACGGCCATGATGACGGCCACGAGTGCTGCTGCGGCCACCATCACGGGGAGTAGCGCCCATGAGCTGGACGTTCGTGGTGCTTGCGCTGGTGCTCTTTCTCTTTGCGATCTACATTGGCTTTTTGTGCGGCCAGTGGGCGTGCGAAAAGCGTGTCATCACCAAGCGCGACTACTGGATTGCCAACTTTGCGGGAGCGGCGGCAGTCGTCCTGCTGACCTGGGTGTTCTCACTGTTCCCGCTGGTGCAGTTTGCGCCGATCGGCTGGCTCGGCGGCTTTATCGCCGGCCTTAAGATGAGCTTTGGCGAGTCCGTCGGTCCGTGGCGCAAGCACGACGAGGTCTTTAACGTCAACAAGGCTCACCGTGCCGCCGCCGACGCGGGCGACGCCGAGGAACGCCGCCGTGCGCGTCGCAATGGCGCGGCCGATCGACAGCTCATCTCGGTCACCGATGACAGCAAGGGTGCTGGCAAGCACGCTAAGAAATAGTAAGAAGAGGTAACTATGGCAGAAAACAAAGACGAACAGCTCACCGACGAGGAGCTGGCACAGCTTCAGCTGGCAGAGGAGAACGAGAACGCCGTCGACCGTCTGGTCAAGGAACTCGGCTGCCCCACGCGCCGCATCCGCCCGTTTGCCGCCCGCGTGCTGCACCTGCTTGCCGAGCGCGATCCGCAGCGCGTCGTGCCCTGCGTGCCCGCGCTGATCGAGGCGCTCGACCGCCCCGAGGCTCAGACCCGCTGGGAGGCTCTCGATGCCCTGGCGGCGCTCGCCACCACCTGCCCCGAGCAGCTGGGCGATGCCTTTGAGGGCGCCGAGACCGCGCTGTTCGATGAGATTTCGTCCACGCTGCGCTATGCCGCCTTCCGCCTGCTGTGCGTGTGGGGTGCCACGAGCGTCGAGCGTTCGCGCGAGGCTTGGCCCATCCTGGACGAGGCCATCCAGTGCTACCACGGCGACCTTGAGTATCGTGATATGCTCGGTTGCCTGTACGAGTTTGGCCAGGGCGAGATCGATGCCGAGGTTGCCGAGAAGCTCGCGCTGCGCCTTAAGTTCGACGCCGAGAACGGCAAGGGCAGCTATCTCAAGGCCCGTTCGAGCGAGATTTGCGAAATGCTTGTTAAACGTTTTGGCCTGGATCTCTCCAAAAAGAAGAAGCGTGCTAGCGTTAAAAAATCTGAGGCCGCCGAAGACGAGGAGTAACAGATTATGGCGCACGATGTAGTCCTGATTCCCGGGGACGGTATCGGTCCCGAGATTACGCAGGCCATGCGCCGCGTGGTCGAGGCCACCGGTGTCCAGATCAACTGGAACGTCCAGGAGGCCGGTGCCGGCGTCATGGACGAGTTTGGCACGCCGCTGCCCCAACATGTGCTCGATGCGGTCGCCGAGACCAAGGTTGCCATCAAGGGCCCCATCACCACACCGGTCGGCACGGGCTTCCGCAGCGTCAACGTGGCCCTGCGCAAGCATTTCGACCTGTACGCCTGCGTGCGTCCTTGCCTGTCGCAGCCGGGCGACGGCTCGCGCTTCCGCGACGTCGACCTGGTTATCGTGCGCGAGAACACCGAGGACCTCTACGCCGGCATCGAGTTCGATGAGGGTGCTGCCGAGGTCGAGGAACTCTCGCAGCTCGTCGAGCGTTCGGGCCAAAAGACCTTCGCCGCCGATTCTGCGATCTCGATTAAGCCGATCTCTATCGCCAAGAGCCGCCGCATTGTGGAGTATGCCTTTGAGTATGCCCGCCGTTGCGGCCGCAAAAAGGTGACGGCCGTGCACAAGGCCAACATCATGAAGGCGACCGACGGCCTGTTCCTGCGCGTGGCGCGAGAGGTGGCCGCCAACTATCCCGATATCGAGTTCAACGACAAGATCGTCGACGCCACCTGCATGGGTCTGGTCCAGAACCCCAACGACTTCGATGTCCTGGTGCTGCCCAACCTGTACGGCGATATCGTCAGCGACCTGTGTGCTGGCCTGGTGGGTGGCCTAGGGATGGCCCCGGGTTCCAACATCGGTGCCGACTGCGCCATCTTTGAGGCAACGCACGGCTCCGCGCCCGATATCGCGGGCCAGGATATCGCCAACCCCACGGCCGAGATCCTGTCTGCGGCTATGATGCTCGATCATCTGAGCGAGAATGATGCGGCCAATCGTATCCGCGCCGCCGTGTCTGCCACGCTCGACGAGGGTAAGCTAGTTACCGGCGACGTACGTCGTGCCCAGACCGGTTCTTTTGAGGGCGCGGTGGGTACGCAGGCCTTTGCCGATGCCGTTATCGCACATCTGGCCTAAGACATGCAGTCTGCAAACGCCTAAATAGTACTTAAGTGTTTGCGTATAACCTAAGAATCAATACGCCCGGCGCTCTGTCGGGCGTATTCTATTGAGGACTATGTTTCCTAACAAGGAGTAACTGATATGGGTCTGATTCAAAAGAAGGACGAGAAGGACGAGATCGACGGCATCCAGATCATCGAGCGCGGCGAAGGCCCCGACGGTGATGAGGACGAGAAGATCGACCTGGTCGCCGGCACGTCTGCCGAACATATTGCCGCCGGCACGACCGCCGAGGAGGAGGACGCTCGCCTGGAGGCAAAGATCGCCGCGGACGCCGCCGACGAGAATCTGATGCCCGAGGAGCAGGACGAGGACGACGACTCCGACGTGGACAACCACGCTTGCAAGCACAAGAAGACGATGATTGCCGCCTTTGTGGTCGCCATCGTGATCGCTGCCGTAGTCGGCTTCTTTATCGGCAACGGTGGTTTTGGCGGCAAGGGTGTCGGCTCGTCGACCCTGACCGAGGACCAGCTCGATTCGACCGTGGCAAGCTATAGCTACAACGGCAAGAAGAGCGATATCACCGCGCGCGAGGCCATCGAGAGCCAGTACAGCCTCGATACCGTCAAGGATAGCGATGGCAACTACACCGCTCCCTCTGCCGACGTCATCCTGTCCTACGTACGCAACAAGATCCTGCTCGACGCCGCCGAGGACGAGGGCATTACCGTCTCCTCTAAGGAGATGAAGAAGTACGCCGAGGATTCTATCGGCACTTCGGACTACGACACCATGGCCACGCAGTATGGCGTGTCCAAGGACCAGGCCAAGCAGATTGTCCGCCAGTCCGCGACGCTGCAGAAGCTCTACAAGAAGAAGGTGGGCGATAGCTCCGCAAGCATGCCGACCGCCCCGACCGAGCCTGCTGACGGCAACGAGGAGACCGCGAGCAAGGACTACGCCGACTACATCATCAACCTTGCCGGCGACGAGTGGGATAGCTCAAAGGGCACTTGGAAGGATGCCGACAGCACCTACGCTAAGGCCTTCGCTGACGATGCCTTTACGACCGATAGCGCCACCTATAAGCAGGCCATGACCGCCTATTACACTGCCTACCAGCAGTACTCCTCGCAGGCTTCGAGCGCCAGCTCCAAGTGGACCGAGTACGCCAACGGCCTCTACGCCAAGGCCAACATCAGCATCTACGGCCTGTTTGCGTAAGGTTTGCCTGCACTACTGCGCGCTAACCGATCTACCTGATTGAGCCCGCTAGAACGGACAACGTTCTAGCGGGCTTTTTGTTGCCGAAATCAATAGGATAGGCCTCGCGCCCGCACAAGCGCTCCATCGCGCTTCCCTAATTCATCTGGGAAAACAACTGCAAACGATTGCAAGTAACCGGTGAACGGTCGAAAACTACCGTTCACCGATAATCTCAAAACTGGTTCTAACTGGTATTAAGTCAAAAAGACCAATTCACATATCTTCACAATGACCTGCAATTTTTCTTCACGCTATTTTTAGCCGCCCTGCGTTGTTTAGACACAGGAAAAGATCCGATCTTTTGCCAAAGCATTTCGAAACGGTTTCAAAACCGCAGGTAGAAGTGTTAACGACCGGTAAACGGTCGATTTATCACCGTGAGCGGTGCAAAAACGTTTTACCGTATGAATCAAGGAAAGCGACCTCTTCTGGGGTGATATAGTGACAACAACACGTCATGTGGTTACTACCAGTTTAGAAACCACTGGTCTTCAAAGAACGCTTTCCAAGAAGCTTTAAGGGCGAGCGCCCGCTGGCTTCCGAAAATCATCGGACTCAGATTGTACACACCTTCGGAAGGGAAATTTGAATGGTTGGCTTTATTCTTACCGGTCATGGACAGTTCGCACCCGGCCTTGCAAGCGCTATCGCGATGGTTGCCGGCGACCAGCCTGCTTTTACCGTCGTTCCTTTTGAGGGCGACCAGGCCGCATCCTACGGTGAGGATCTCCGCGCCGCTATTACCGCCATGCGCGAGGAGTGCGATGGCGTGCTCGTCTTTACCGACCTGCTTGGCGGCACCCCGTTCAACCAGTCGATGATGATTGCCCAGGATGTCGACAACGTCGAGGTTCTGACTGGCACCAACCTTCCCATGGTTATTGAGCTTCTGTTCCTCCGCGGCAATGCCACGCTCGCCGAGCTTGGCGAGCAGGCCGTGACCGTTGGCCAGACGGGCGTCACCGCCCAGACGGTCGCATCCGTTGCCGGCTCCGAGGAAGAGGATATCTTCGGCGACGAGGACGGCATCTAATGGCCGATTTCGGAGCCAACGTCCTGAGCTCCTCGGTCGCCCTTTTAGGCCTGCTTGTCATCATGGGCTTGATTTACACCATCTGGTCGCAAATCAACATGAAGAAGAAGCAGAAGTACTTCAAGGAGCTGCACACCGAGCTCAAGCCGGGTCAAGAGGTTCTTTTCGCCGGCGGTATCTACGGAACCGTCAAAGGCATCGAAGGCGAGAAGGTCCAGATCAAAGTCCGATCCGGAGCCGTCGTAGATGTTTCGCGTTACGCGATTCAGGAGATCAAGTAACTGTCGTCAGCAAATAACGAAAGGAAGCTGATCAACATGGCAGAACCCAACATTCTTCTTACCCGCATCGATAACCGACTGGTTCATGGTCAGGTTGCCACCCAGTGGAACTCCACCCTGGGCTCCAACCTCATTCTCGTCGCCAACGACGACGTGGCGTCCAACACCATGCGCCAGAACCTCATGAAGATGGCCGCTCCCGCCGGCGTCGCTACGCGTTTCTTCTCTCTGCAGAAGACCATCGACGTCATTGGCAAGGCGAGCCCGCGCCAGAAGATCTTCATCGTGGCCGAAACACCGGAAGACGTGCTTACGCTCGTCAAGGGCGGTGTGCCTATAAAGAAGGTAAACATCGGCAACATGCACATGTCGGAAGGAAAGCGCCAAGTCGCCACCTCCGTCGCAGTTAACGACGAGGATGTCGCTGCGTTTAAAGAGCTGCAGGAATTGGGGGTGGAGTTGGAGATCAGGCGCGTTCCGAGCACGCCTGTTGAGGACACGAGCAAGCTCTTCTCGTAATCCTCGTGATCCACGTTGTCAGGAGTGAAACCCTGACGTTCTGTACGTGAAATCCAAAGTGCGTACATACATTTTGAAAGGAGGAGCAAGATGGAATACTCGATCATCCAGATCGCTCTGGTCTTCGTCGTCACGTTCATCGCGGCAATCGACCAGTTTGACTTCCTCGAGTCTCTCTATCAGCCCATCGTCACCGGCGCCGTCATCGGTCTTATCCTTGGCGACCTCAACACCGGTCTTCTCGTGGGTGGTACCTATCAGCTCATGACGATCGGCAACATGCCGATCGGAGGCGCTCAGCCGCCTAACGCCGTCATCGGCGGCATCATGGCAGCCATTCTCGCTATCGCCACGGGCCTCGAGCCCAACGCGGCAGTCGGCCTCGCCATTCCGTTCGCTCTGCTTGGCCAGCTTGGCGTTACCCTGGTCTTCACGCTTATGTCCCCGCTTATGTCCACGGCCGATAACATGGCTCACAACGCGGACACCAAGGGCATCGAGCGCCTGAACTACTTCGCCATGGCTCTGCTCGGCCTGATCTTCGCTGTCGTCGTCACCCTGTTCTTCATCGCTGGCGCTACCATCGGTCAGACCATCGCTTCTGCCATCCCGACTTGGCTGCAGACCGGTCTCTCCGCTGCAGGCGGCATGATGCGCTTCGTCGGCTTCGCCGTCCTGCTCAAGGTTATGATGAACCGCGATATGTGGGGCTTCTTCCTCATGGGCTTTGGCCTCGCGCTCATCACCGTTGCCAACGATTCGCTGGCAACCCCTGCTCTGCTCATCCTCGCTCTCATCGGCTTCGGCATCGCTTTCTGGGACTTCCAGCAGCAGACCGAGCTGAAGGGTGCAGCTGTTTCTGACGGAGGTGACTTCGAAGATGGCATCTAATGAGTATGTGATCCCGGAGCACTACGAGGATCTCACTCCTGCTCCGCAGCTCGACCAGAAGACCCTCAACAAGATGGCTTGGCGCTCCTGCTTCCTGCAGGCATCGTTCAACTACGAGCGCATGCAGGCCGCTGGCTGGCTTTACTCCATCATCCCCGGTCTGGAGAAGATCCACACCAACAAGAACGACCTCGCGGCTTCCATGAGCCACAACCTGGAGTTCTTCAACACCCACCCGTTCCTCGTCACCTTTGTTATGGGCATCGTGCTTTCGCTCGAGCAGAACAAGGTTGACATCCCCACGATCCGCGCCGTCCGCGTCGCCGCAATGGGCCCGCTCGGTGGTATCGGTGACGCCCTGTTCTGGCTGACGCTCGTGCCTATCACGGCCGGCATCACCTCCAACATGGCCATCAACGGCAACGCCGCTGCACCGATCATCTTCCTGGTGATCTTCAACGTCGTCCAGTTCGCTCTGCGCTTCTGGCTCATGAACTGGTCCTACAAGCTTGGCACCAGCGCTATTGACGCTCTGACCGCCAACATGCAGGCCTTCACGCGTGCCGCTTCCATCATGGGCGTCTTCGTCGTCGGTTGCCTGGTCGTCACCATGGGTGGCACCCAGATCAACCTCGAGATCCCCAACGGCACCACCCGTGGCCTCTCCGCTACTACCGTGATCGTCTCCGAGAAGGAGGCCGAGAACTTCACCGGTATGGAGGGTATCGATACCGAGACCGCTGAGGCCGGTACCATCGCCATGACCGATGAGGACGGCAACGCCCTCACCGCTTCCGATGCCGACGGCAACGCTGTCGAGTGCGGCGTCACCGATCTGGGCAACGGCATGGAGTCCGTTACCTACGGCACCGTTACCGAGGATCCGGTCAACTTCTCTGTTGCCGACACCCTCAACACCATCGTCCCGAAGCTCGTCCCGCTTATGCTTACGCTGCTGCTTTACTACATGTTCGCTAAGCACAGCTGGACCCCGACCAAGGGCATTCTCCTGCTCTTCGTCCTTGGCATCCTGGGCGCTGGCCCGCTTGGTCTCTGGCCGAGCATCTGGTAAGGCTCTAGCTTGAGGGGTGTGTCCCTACGCGGCTCACACCCCGACCCCTTAAGCCATGTGTATGTTAAAAGCCGCGTGCTCGAAAGAGCGCGCGGCTTTTGTTTTCTTGTTGATTCGGGTGTGGCAGACAGATAATGCTAAACACCCTAGGTAGTTAGCCGAATTCGAGCAAAAGGGAGGATAGGATGGCGATCGGAGCGCGTAAGCAACCGCTGTACGATCAGCTGGTCGATATTCTGACCGAAAAGATTGACCATGAATATCGCGCCGGTGACATGATTCCTTCCGAGCGCGAACTTTCGGAGCGCTATGGTCTCTCGCGCACTACGGTACGCCTGGCTCTGCAGGAACTGGAGCGTTTAGGACTGGTGGTTCGGCAGCACGGTCGCGGTACCTTTGTGACCGACCGTTCGGCAAAAGCAACCAATCTTATGCAGTCCTACAGCTTTACCGAGCAGATGCGCGCGATGGGTCGAGAACCCGAGACCACGATTCTCGAGTTTTGCGAGATGGAGGCCGATAAGAATCTGGCCGAGCATATGGGATTGCGCATCGGTGATCGCATTTTTAAGCTCAAGCGCGTTCGTTCTGCCGACAACATGCCCATGATGGTCGAACGCAGCTATCTACCGGTTCGTCAATTTCTGTCCCTAAAGCGACCGCTGCTGGAGCGTAAGCCGCTTTACGATGTGATTGAGCAGGACTTTCAGCAAAAGATTCGCGTGGCCGAAGAGGAGTTCTATGCGAGCATAGCCCGTCCCACCGATGCCCACCTTTTGGGAATTGTCGAGGGCTCGCCTGTGCTCGATTTGGTCAGGACTACGTATAACGAGTCAAACGAGGTAGTGGAGTACACACTCTCGGTTGCTCGTGCCGATCAGTTTAAATACAAGGTTTACCACCAGCGCAGTAACTAGTGCTCGCATCGTTTCCATATGGTGATTCTTTGCATTTAACTGGTTACTACCAGATAACCAACCGAAGTGTATAATTGCACGTCAGAGGATTACTTCTAGAGAGAGGTATTAGAAATGTTCGAGAAGAGTGTCGAGGAGCTCACCGAGCTCGGCGCCCAGATCACCACGGCCGAGATTGCTCAGCAGCCCGAGCTTTGGCGTGATACGCTCAACATCTATCGCGAGAACAAGGAGGCCATCGAGGCCTTCCTGGCCGAGGCTCGCGCTATGGGCGAGGGTCGTCTGTCCGTTGTCTTCACCGGTGCCGGTACGTCCGACTACGTTGGCGATACCTGCGCCCCGTACCTGCGTCACGCTGGCAACACTGATCTCTACGACTTTAAGCCCATCGCCACGACCGACATCGTGAGCGCCCCGCGCGACTTCCTGCGCGCCGAGGATCCCACGCTCGTGGTTTCCTTTGCCCGCTCTGGCAACAGCCCCGAGAGCCTTGCCGCCGTTGCCGTTGCCAAGGAGCTCGTCCACAACGTCAAGTTCCTCAACATCACCTGCGCTCCCGAGGGCAAGCTCGCCGTCGAGTCCGCCGATGATCCCAATGCGCTGACGCTGCTCATCCCGCGCGCCAACGACAAGGGCTTCGCCATGACCGGTTCCTACACCTGCATGACCCTGCTCTCCACCCTTATTTTCGACACTGCCTCTGACGAGCAGAAGGCCGAGTGGGTCGAGACGATTGCCAAGATGGGCGAGGAGGTCATCTCCCGTGAGCCTGAGATCGCCGATTACCTGGCTGGCGACTTCAACCGCGTGACCTACTTGGGTTCTGGCTCCTTCGGTGGCCTTGCCCAGGAGAGCCAGCTCAAGATCCTCGAGCTCGCTCACGGTCTGGTTGCTACTTCCTACGACACCTCCATGGGCTATCGTCACGGACCTAAGTCCTTCGTCGACGATAAGACGCTCGTCTTCGTGTTCGTCAACAACGACGCCTACACCCGTCAGTACGACATCGACATCCTCAACGAGATCGGTGGCGACAAGATTGCTCAGCACACCGTTGCCGTTCAGCAGGATGGCGCTACCGTCTACGAGGGCGAGTCCTTCACCTTTAAGGGCTACGAGGCGCTTCCCGAGGGCTACCTTGCCCTGCCGTTCGTGATGTTTGCCCAGGCTATCAGCCTGCTCAACTCCGTGCGCGTGGGCAACACGCCCGATACGCCGAGCCCCACCGGCACGGTCAACCGCGTGGTCAAGGGTGTGACGATTCACCCCTTCACCGCTTAATCGCGTCCCCCTGTAAGGGCGCCCGTCCGCTCATAACGGCGGGCGGGCGCTATTTGTTTTTACATGGACCGGGTATAAGCATTACCACAGTCAACTGCTTTAGAAGCAAGGAGTGCATATGAGCACGTACGCAATTAAGGCTGACAAGTTCTTCTTGCCGGCAGGCCCGCAACTGGGCGGCTATCTTATGGTCGAGGATGGCGTTTTTGGCGCCTGGCAGGCCGACGAGCCCTCTTGCGAGATTAAGGACTACACGGGATCGTGGATCGCACCGGGTATGGTCGATACTCACATCCATGGCTTCTATAACCACTCGACTACCGATAACGATCCCGAGGGCATTGATATCAGCTCGACCGAGCTCGCCCGTCGCGGTACCACCAGCTGGCTGCCCACGACGTTCACCGATGGCGTCGAGCAGATCAAGGATGCCTGCGCCGCCATCGCCCAGGCGGACGAGGGTCGCGGCCCCGACTTCTGCGGTGCTCGCATTCAGGGCATCTATCTGGAGGGCCCCTTCTTTACCATGAAGCACGTGGGCGCGCAGAACCCCGCTTATCTTATCGATCCCTCCGAGGAGGTCTTCGATCAGTGGCAGGAGGCTGCGGGCGGTCGCATCGTTAAGAGCGCCATGGCGGCCGAGCGCGACGGTGCCGCTGCTTATGCGGCTGCCAACGGCCTGAACTTCCGCGTCATTGAGCAGAACAGTGCCGTGCAGGACACCCGCCACTGGTATGGTGCCATTGATTCTGCCGCTGCCAAAGAGGCG
>CAJLAN010000035.1 GCA_905204635.1 uncultured Collinsella sp.
GGCAAAGCCCGACCAGCTCACAAACTTTCCCTCAGCCCTTTTCATCCGCACGGAAGAAAAGCCAGCAAGGATACCGCAGGGCCCGCCCCGGAAGCCCTTTCTCCCGAACGATCCCGCAGCGCGAAGCGCGAGGACCAGTGAGGGAGAAAGGGCGTGGGGCGGGCCCGGACGAGTACGCTACTCTTTCTCCACAGCGCGCATGATCGCCTTGTAGATCTCCATCAGCGGGATAATCAGGAAGGCCAGGCCCAAAGCGGCAAGAACGCCCTTGAGCTCAAGCGTCACAGGGCCGAAGAACATCTCGGCAAGCGTCGGCTGCACGGTCACGATCACCGTCAGCACCAGTGCCAGCGCGGCGGAAGCCCACAGCCACTTGTTCTGCTTCTTCATGGTGAACAGCGACGCACGACGGCTGCGCATATTGAAGCAGTGGAAAATCTCGACCATGTTGAGCGTGATGAACGCCATCATCACGCCTTCCTCGTCGGCATTGCCGGCGATCATATCGGCGATGTGGATGTAGCCCATGTCAAAGTACACGCCCACAAAGAAGCTCGCCAGCACCAGCACGGTGATGATCAGGCCCTGGACCACGCAGTCCAGACCCATATGTCCGGCAAAGACGCCGTCCTTGGCGTTGCGCGGCTTGCGCTTCATGATGTCGCCCTCGGCATCCTCCATGCCCAGCGCGAGCGCGGGGAAACAGTCGGTGACCAGGTTCACCCACAGCAGCTGCACCGGCTGGAAGATGGTAAAGCCGATGAGCGTGGCGATAAACACCGAGAAGACCTCGGCAAGGTTGGCCGAAAGCAGGAACTGGATGACCTTGCGGATGTTGTCGTAGATGCGACGGCCCTCTTCGCAGGCACCGATGATGGTGGCGAAATTGTCGTCGGCAAGCACCATGTCGGCGACGTTCTTGGTGACATCGGTACCGGTGATGCCCATGCCAACGCCGATGTCGGCGCGCTTGATGGACGGGGCGTCGTTGACGCCGTCGCCCGTCATGGCCACGATCTGGTCGCGCGACTTCCAAGCCTCGACGATGCGGGTCTTGTGCTCGGGCTGGACGCGGGCGTACACGCCGTAGTCCTCGATGTGCGCGTCGAGCTCCTCGTCGCTCATGCGATCGAGGTCGGCACCGGTGATGGCATGGCTGCGATCGGTGACGATGCCCAGCTGCTTGGCGATGGCCACGGCGGTGTCGATGTGGTCGCCCGTAATCATGACGGTGCGGATACCGGCGTCGTGCGCCTCGCGGATGGCGTCGGCGACCTCGGGGCGGACCGGGTCAATCATGCCGGACAGGCCGCAGAAGACCAGGTCATGCTCGAGCGCGGCGGGGCTGCAGTCGGCCGGGACCTCGGTGTAGGTGCGGCTCGCCAGCGCCAGCACGCGCAGGGCCTCGTCGGCCATGGCCTTGTTGGCGGCCACGAGCTCGGCGCGACGCTCCTCGGTCAGGGGGACAACCTTGTCTCCCTCGTAGATATGGGTACACAGGCCGATCACCACGTCGGGCGCGCCCTTGGTGTACTGCTCGTACTCGCCGTCCAGGGTCTCGACGACCACGGACATCATCTTGCGGCCCGAGTCAAACGGGGCCTCGCCCACGCGCGGATGCTCGGCAGTCAGGCCGGTGAGACCAGCCTTGCCGGCATCGTTGACGAGCGCACACTCGGTCGGCTCACCCACAGCCTCGCCCAGTTCCTCGTCCCACTGGGCGTCGGAGCACAGCGCCATGCCGGCCAGGAACTTCTCCTTAGGCGCAGCGAGCTCGTGCTTGACGACGGTCATCTTGTTCTGGGTGAGGGTACCGGTCTTGTCGGAGCAGATGGTCTGTGTGCAGCCAAGGGTCTCGACGGCGGAAAGCTTGCGGATGATTGCCTGGCGCTTGGCCATCTTGGTCACGCCAAGCGACAGCACGATGGTCACGACGGCGACCAGGCCCTCGGGGATGGCAGCGACGGCGAGCGAGACGGCAACCATAAAGGGATCGAGCAGGGCGGTCGGGTCGGTGAGGACGTTGCCCACGCCGTGGCGGATGATGTCGACGCCAAAGATGACGACGCAGATGACGATAACCATGATGGTGAGGATGCGGCTGAGCTCGGCAAGCTTCACCTGCAGCGGCGTGAGCTCTTCCTTGGCCTCGGCCAGGGCGCCGGCGATCTTACCCATCTCGGTGTTCATGCCGGTGCCGACCACGACGGCGCGGCCACGGCCGTATACCACGGTGGAACCCATGTAGCACATGTTCTTGCGGTCGCCGAGCGGCACGTCGTCGGTGCCGGCGGCGAGCTCGATCACGTTGGCATGCTTCTCGACGGGTACGGACTCGCCGGTAAGGGCGGCCTCCTCGATCTTCATCGTGGCGCTCTCGAGCACGCGGCAGTCGGCCGGGACGGAGTCGCCTGCCTCGAGCATGATCACATCGCCGGGCACGAGCTCGGCGCTCGGCAGGTGCACGAGCTTGCCGTCGCGCAGAACCTTGGACTGCGCGGCGCTCATCTCCTGCAGGGCCTCGAGAGCTTCCTCGCTCTTGGCCTCCTGAACCACGCCCAGCACCGAGTTGACGATAACGACGAACATGATGATGGCGACATCGGCAAAGTCCGCCTCGCCCTTAACCATGCCCGTGAGCGCGCTGATGACGGCGGCAACGATCAGCATGATGACCATGGGGTCGGCCATCTGCTCAAAGAAGCGCTTCCACAACGGTGTCTTCTCGGCTTCCTCGAGCTTGTTAGGGCCTGTCTTGGCGAGGCGCGACGACGCCTCGTCGTTGCTCAGGCCGAGGTACTCATCGACACCTTGGTCGCTGAGTACCTCCGCCGCGGCGGACAGGTATTCCTTTTGCATATAGAGTCCCCTCCTGGGATTCGGGCCACTCAGCAGATTGATGCCCGATCATAATTCCCAGGAGAAGGGCAAGGGCTCATCAAGGCTGCCGTGCTGAGCGGCAGTTGATAATGGAGCTATGGTACCCCAAAGCGGCGCGTCTAGCCAAAACATTCCAATTGGAAACACGGCTCGAGTGCAACGATGCAGACCGTGTGATGCTCAACATTGATAAAACGTTTTTTCTTCGGCGCATCGTCAAACTGAAATATCGCCCAGATAGCAGCGGTCAGAACGGTTGGTAAAGATTTTTCATATACCGTTTTTACCGCAAAAAATGAACTTCTAATTCGGCATACGGTCGATTTTTGGGGGTATTCGGTCGGCATTTCGTTATAATCATCTCAGTTTTATTTCTTATGGTTTATCTATCAGCGCAAGACGATGTCAGATGGAGGTCTGAATGTACAAGCGCACCAAGATTGTATGCACCATGGGTCCCGCCTGCGATAGCGACGAGACCATCCGTGAGATGATCAAGGCGGGCATGAACGTCGCCCGTTTTAACTTCTCGCACGGATCCTACGACGAGCACCACGGTCGCATCGAGCGCGTCCGTCGTATTTCCAAGGAGCTCGGTCTGCCCGTCGGCATCCTGCTCGACACCAAGGGCCCCGAGGTCCGCACCGGCCTTCTGGTCGACGGCAAGAAGGTCGCCGTCAAGACCGGCGACAAGATTGTCGTCACCGCTCAGCCCACGTCCGAGGATTTCCACGGCACCTCTGAGCACATCTCCCTCGACTACCTGGCTCTGCCCTCCGAGGTCGAGAAGGGCTCCCTTATCCTGATCGACGACGGCCTGGTTGCCCTCGAGGTCGAGTCCGTCGACGGCCAGGACATGACCTGCGTCGTCAAGAACGACGGCCTGATCGGCGAGCGCAAGGGCGTCAACATGCCCAACGTCAACATCTCGCTGCCCGCCATCACCGAGCGCGATCGTCAGGACATCCTCTTTGGCCTGACCGAGAACATCGACTACATCGCCGCTTCCTTCATCCGTGACGGTGAGTCCGTCCGCGGCATCCGCGAGCTTTGCCGCGAGAACGGTGGCGAGCACGTGACGATCTTCCCGAAGATCGAATGCGCCCTGGGCGTCGAGAACTTCGACGAGATCCTCGAGGCTTCCGACGGCATCATGGTCGCCCGTGGCGACCTGGGCATCGAGATCAAGCCCGAGCTCGTTCCGCACATCCAGAAGGAGATCATCGCCAAGTGCAACGCGGCCTACAAGCCCGTTATCACCGCTACGCAGATGCTCGACTCCATGCAGCAGAACCCGCGCCCGACGCGCGCCGAGGTTGCCGACGTTGCTAACGCCATCTACGACGGCACCGACGCCGTTATGCTCTCTGGCGAGTCCGCTGCCGGTAAGTACCCGGTCGAGGCCGTCAAGATGCAGGCCAGCATCGCTCTCGAGACCGAGAAATACCTCCCGGCCCACGCTCCGCTCGAGGTTCCGGCCGACGCTCATGGCACCCGCGTTGTCAACAACGTTGTGGGTATGTCCGCTGTGAACATGGCTACCACCGTTGGCGCCAAGTGCATCACCGTGCCGACGACCACCGGTCGTACCGCTCGCCTGATCTCGCACTTCCGTCCCAACATGCCGATTTGCGCGTTCTCCCGCCACGAGTGGGCCGTCCAGCAGATGATTATGTACTGGGGCGTTATCCCGCACCAGGCCGAGATTACCCAGGGCACCGTCAACGGCACGATCGTCAAGGCGATCGAGACCGCTAAGGAGCTCGGCTACGTCGAAGCTGGCGATCTGACCGTCGCTACCGCCGGCGATCCCCGCATGAGCGTCCAGCTCGAGGACAAGGTCTCCTCGACCAACGTCGCTTACGTCGCTCAGGTACGCTAAATCGTACTTGCAAGCACACTTGCATTGCAAAGGGCCCGGAAGGCATTGCCTTCCGGGCCCTTTTTCTGTACCAATGCCGGCGCACGGCAAAACACGCACCCATTTCATTACCAAAAGCGCAAAATCCGCCCTCCGAGGCCCAAAAAATAAAGCCCCAAGCACTAAAAGTGTTCGCCCGGTGGCAAACCCACACCTTAACCGACGCTGCTAAATCGTTTTAGCAAGAACCAAATCAACCGCGTTTTCGGAAGTGCGGGGAAAAATTACTTACCCCCGAGCATAAGTCCTTTTATTTCAACAAAACCCCTGATAAAGTTGGCTTAAATACCGCTTGTGCCTGACCTATTTGTCTTTTTCACCGCACTTCTGAAACGGATAGCTTTTCTAGCCCAAACAACGCTCAAACGATCGGATCGCTATGTCATTTCTTGCCTGCGGACCCACGGCTTTTCAGTACTATCGCATCCCGCCCCAAATACTGGGACTCTATCCGGCAAACCTGCCGCCCGACCATGACCATCGCTTGGTGCATTACTCAAAACAACCGGTATTTAAAGACTTGCTCGGCACACCAGTTTGGAGATCCGTGAGTGAAAGGAAACAGCGCGCGAACGGAAAGCTATTTCATAGCCGTCTGCTAACCCAAGAGCCGCCTCCCGGGTCGTTTAGACAGACTGAACATGGATTTGATGTCACTTCACCGGAGTTCACGCTGCTCAGCCTTGCCACGCAGGTCTCACGCAACCAGTTACTCATGGCGTGCTACGAGATGTGCGGCTCCTTTGCAGTGTTTAAGCCCTGCGAGCGAACGCAACAACAACTCGATGAAGCTATTTCGCTTAAGTTCATTCCACCCAACTGCGGCTGGGAGCGAGTTAACGACACCAAGGGCAATGACACCAACTTGTGGAAGCGCACGCCGCTTCTTACCGCAACGGATATCGCCGCGTTCGCCAAGCAAGCCGCAGGCCTGCGCGGCGTCAAACAACTGCGCTGGGCGGCCGAGCACATGACGGGGCAGGCCGCCTCGCCCTTCGAAGTACAGACCTCCATGCTTATCTCGCTCCCCCGCGACGAGGGCGGCCAGGGCATCGAGATCGCCAACAACGCGCGCATCCCGCTCAGTGAAGCCGCACGTTCGCTGTATGACAAAACCTGCTGCTACGCCGATATCCTCATCGAAAGCGCCACCGACAGCATGGGCGTCATTCTGGAATGCCAAGGCCGCTCTGCCCACGACAGCGATGCCGCGAGCCTCTCCGATGCCGAGCGCGCCACCGCACTCACAAGCATGGGCTACGACGTCATCCAAATTACCTATGACCAGATCAAGGAGAAGAAGAGCTTCGACCACATAGCCGAGCTCATCCATAAAAAGGCCGGGCTTCCCCACATCCCAAAGACCAAACAGGAACGCATTGCCGAAGATACCTTACGGCAAGAGCTACTTGTCGATTGGGTTGAGCTATTCACTGCCGGGCCGGCCAGCTAGCAGCTAGCAATCAGGGGCAGCGCAGGCACATCGGGCGATTCGACACGGGCGGCAAAACCCGCCTCGGTCAGCTCGATGACCTCGGTAAACGTCGCATCGAAAAACTCCTCGGTTAGCAGGCGATACGGCGGATGATCGGGCTCACCGGGGTTTTCGCGCACGATCTCGTGCATAACGCCGATGGTCTTGAGCACATATTCTTTATGGATGGGATACTGCCCAAAACGTGCCGCAGCGGTATACAGGCGATCGGTCGCACGCGGGATGGAAACAATGCCGAGCGTCTTGCCAAACCAGTCAAAGTCGCCTTGCTTTTTAATGCGGAACTCCTCGCACGGCTTGCCGCCGTGCGCCTCCAGGTACTGATTCACGCGCGTATTCCATACGGTATCGGCCACCAGATGCGACCAGACACCCAGTGTCAAATCGAGCAACGACTGCGCCACGTCATCGGGCGCGAGCGAAAGCTCGCTAGCACCGGGACCGGCAACCGGCTCGGCATCCTTGTAGCGTTGGGGATAATGTACCCGATTGAGTCGCTCGCGCTCCTCGACAATCGAGGTCGCGGCAGCCGGCGTACCAACAGGCGCCCCTTTGAGCAGCGGCGCCACATAGGTATCCCAGAACTCGTGCTCGCGCGGCTTAGGGATAGGTTCGGGCTTTGCAAAGTGCGTAATGCGGTATGGGATGGGATCGGCGATGCCAGGGACCATATAGCCCACGAAGATATCCGGAACCACGCAGCCAAACAAAAAGGCATTGCGGTCGCGCACGCTATTGGCAAGCGCACCGGTGCGCTCCAGCAAACGCTCCGTCTGAGCGATATGAATGTTCCAGCTTGGCATAGCCACCCCCATAAAAACCTGGATAACTATACCATCACGGCAAAGCCGCGCAGGCGGCTACGCACGCTCTACGCAGCAACTATTCCGCAGCGCCGCTCTCGGTTCCATACGACGACACCGGCGCCTCGACCACATGGTGATATCGATCGATATAGATTGCACGGGCACTCAGGCGTCGCACCAAATCCTGGTGATGTGTGCTCATCAAGACCGTCTTACCCGCCGCGACGTAGGCCAGCAAGAAGTTGACCACGATGTCGCATGAATCCTCGTCGAGCCCATTGGTAGGCTCGTCGAGCACCAGGATATCCGGGTTCATCGACACCACCGCAGCCAGCGCAACGCGCTTCTTTTGCCCGCCCGAGAGCTGATAGGGAGAGACGTCGGCAAGGTCGGCAACCTGGAATAGCTCCATGGCATCGCGGACGCGGCGCTCGAGCTCGTCTGCCGGCAACCCCATCTGCGCGGGACCAAAAGCAACTTCCTCGCCCACCGTAGCGCAGAACAGCTGGGCGTCGGCATTCTGGAACACAAAGCCCACGCGCTGATGAAAACGCTGAGCGGCCGCAGAATCCTTTAGAAACGCCGCATCGACCGCATGCCCGTCGAACAGGTACGCACCCGCGTCCGCAAGCTCAAGGCCGTTGATAAGACGCATAATCGTCGTCTTGCCGCAGCCATTAGGACCAAGCAGAGCAACGAGCTCTCCACGGTTCACCTGCAATGAAACGCCATCGACCACCGTATGACCCGCATAGGAAAACACCACGTCGCGAAACTCGATGAGCGGCGTGACCTCGGCGCCGGCAGCACCGCTCGCACCCATCGCGTTATTCGTATCGTTTGCCAAAACGTCGCCCTTCCCTACTCACATCAACGGTTCGACCGTCCGCGCTACAGCACCGCGCACAACACGGCGAGCAACGCCACAACGGCCGCGTAAACCGCATCGCGCCAGCCAAAGCCGCTCCGTGCAGGCGCCGGATACACGCCGGCGAAGCCGCGACACAGCATGGCCTCGTCCATCGCGCGGCTGCATTCCATCGCCTTGATAAACGTCATGCCCATGATACCCGCCAGCGAATCGGTGCGCGAAAAACCCGCAGGCGCGGAACCGACGCTGCGCAGCATGACCGATTCGCACAGATCGTGCGCCGTGCGTCCCAGCACCTCAATATGCTTGAGCGCCATATCAAACGTAAAGATAACCTCGTCGGGCAGGTGCAGCATTTTGAGCGCCGCCGACATGCGGCTCCAGGTGAGCGTCCACGAAACACCCAGCACCAGCGACACATTAATAAACGTCTTGAGCGCGATCTTGAGCATGGCGCCCATGGCAGACGCGCTCAGCAACAGGGCAGGCAGCGCCAGAACCACCGCAAGCCCCGTGGCGCCAAGCGCCGGTACAAAAGTCGCGCGCAACCCGCGCGCGGGGCGCACCGCGACCAGCACCAGCGCGATAGCCGCCATCAGCATCAGGTACAGCGGGCTCTGCGTCAGACACACGCACAGGACGCAAACGAACATCCCCACCAGGCGCACCGGAGCCGAAACGCAAGAAAGGGCGCGGTCGACCATCGACCCGCCCTCGTGCGCGCCTCCACCCAGGCGAACCCGCTCAAGCAGGCTCGCCAGGTGCAGGACATTCTTTTGCATCACGCGATGACGAGCGCCCGTGGGCTCGTAACGCTGCTCGACCGCAAGCCAGCTAGGCAGCTCGACCATCGCCATGGGCTCCGCTTTCCTTGACCGTCAGCGAGATCAGACGGAATGCGATGGTGAGCACCGCCACGCCAATCACGCCGGACAGGATATACATGGCAGCCTGACCGACAAAGCCAAGACCCTGTTCCTCGGAATAGGCCTGCAGGTAATCACCCGTAGGCAGAGCGTCGGCAAAGGTCGGAGTATCGAGGCCGACCGAAGCCTGCAGACTGTCGTCACCAGCCTCCTGAACGGCAGTCGCGGCGCCCTCAGCGTCCCACTCGCCCCAGGCATCACCGGTAGCAAGCAAGCCGAGCGGCGTAGCCACGACAAGCACGGCGACCAGGATGAGCGTGGGGACCAGCGAGGTCTTCTTAGCAGCAGTGCCCTCGGCAGCAAGCTGGCCATCGACGGCCTCGGGCCCGACGATAACGCTCGGCGCCGTCTTCTTAATGAAACCGTAGATGGCGGCCGTCGCCACGCCCTCGACCACGCCGGCAACCAACATATGCGGAATCATCATAGCCGGAATGGCAATGGACAGCGGGAAGGGGCAGTACAGCGGAGCGCCCGAAGCATTCGTGAAAAGCATCGGCTGAATACCAAACTCGATTGCTGCGCACAGGGCCGCCAGGCACAGGCCGACCCAGCCGCTTACGATGGCCGAAACCGAGGTGCCCCAGCTCTTGTCGTGCAAGCGGCTGTTGAGGGCACGGAACACGATAGCAGCGGCAAACGGCAGCACGAAGGCCATGTTAAAGCAGTTGGCGCCAAAGGACAGAATGCCGCCGTCGCCAAACAGCAGCGCCTGCAGCGCCAGCGCGACCGAGACGGCAATGGCAGCAGCCTCGGGGCCCAGCAGCAGCGCGATGAGCGCGCCACCAACGGCGTGACCAGTGGTACCGCCGGGCAGCGGCACGTTGAACATCATGAGCAAGAAGGAGAATGCGGCGCAGATGCCCAGGAACGCCATGTGCTCGCGATCGAGCGTGGCGCGCACCTTCTTGATGCAGTGAACCCAAACGGGCACCATCGCCACTGCCATGACGGCATCGGTCTGCGGGGACAGATAATTATCTGGAATGTGCATGTACGCCTCCCGGTTGTCGGCGCACGGAATTGCAACGCCGCCTGAATCACCTTGTCAGTGTTACGTATTGTCAGATTCGTAACACGCCGCGGGCTATCATAGCAAAACGGCGCGCTGCCGACAAAGCAGCACGCCGTTATGTAATGCGCGTGTCATATATGCAGGCTCAGCAGTGCCTTATACCGAGCATAGCAATCACGTAGGACTCGGCGGCAGCCACCGCTGACCTATACCAGCGCAAGCCCTAGCCGCGGACCTCGCCGTTTACGCCCTTGCACACCTTGGTGACGATCTTCTGGTGCGCCTTCTCGACCTCTTCGCTGGTGAGCGTGTGGTCGTCGGAGCGATACGTAAGCGCAAAGGCCATGGACTTCTTGCCCGCTCCGATGCGGATGGGATCGCGGTAGACGTCGAACAGGCGCACGCCCTCGAGCAGCTTGCCGCCGGCGCTGGTAATGCGGCGCTCAAGATCCTCGCAGGTCACGGAGTTGTCGACCACGATAGCAAGGTCGTGCTCAACAGCCGGGTACTGCGAGAACTCGCGGTAGTTCTCCTGATTGCGGGCGCCCTTAATCAGCTTGTCCAGGTCGAGCTCAAAGGCAACGACGACCTCGTCGATGCCCATCGCCTCGCGCGCCTCGGGGTGAATCTCGCCGACCCAGCCCAGCACAGTGCCGCCGGACAGAACCTCGGCAGCACGACCCGGCTGCAGGAAGGCATAGCTCTCGCCCTCGACGGGACGGAAGCGAACCTTCTCGATGCGCAGCTGGGCAAGCAGCTCCTCAACGATGCCCTTGCCAAAGAAGAAACGCAGCTTGCGGTACTTCATGCTCCAAGACTGCTCGCTCCACTGGCCCGAGAGCACGCCCGCTACGGACTTGGTCTCCTTGGGCAGGCTGGCGTTCTCGCGACCGTGGAACAAGCTGCCGACCTCGTACAGGTGCACGTTGGGCGTGCCGTGGGCCTCGTTATAGGCCACGGATTGCAGCAGGCCCGGCAGCAGCGAACGGCGCATCTCGGTCTGCTCGGCCACCAGCGGGTTCATGAGAACCACGGGGCAGCCGCGGCCCTCGGTGGACATGCCAATCTTCTCCAGGTCGCCCGGGGCAGCAAAGCCAAAGGTCGTGGTCTCGTTGAGGCCACAGGCGCGCAGGATCTCGCCGACCTTGCGGGTAAGCTTCTGCTCGCGCGTCAGACCGCCGATGTGGTTCTTGGCAGCCGGAATGGTTGCCGTGACGCGACCCATGCCCCATAGGCGCAGGACCTCCTCGATCAGGTCGATCTCACGCGGCAGGTCGGGACGGAAGCTCGGCGGCGTGATCATAAAGTCCTCGCCGTCGCGCTCGACGGTGCAGCCCAGGCGGGTGAGCGAGCGCTCGATAAAGTCGGGCTCGATGTCGGCACCGCAGATGGCGTGCACGCGGGCCAGGCGCAGCTTGATGCTGTCGATGGTCTTGGGCGCGGGGAACACGTCCACATAGCCGGGGGCGACCTCGCCGCCGGCGATCTCCTCGATAAGGGCGCACGTCACATTGGCGACGTCCACGCAGCCGGTCTCGTCGACCTGGCGCTCAAAGCGGATGGAGGCGTCGGAGATCAGCGACAGGTCACGGCTGGGG
>CAJLAN010000036.1 GCA_905204635.1 uncultured Collinsella sp.
CCGGTCACGAGGCCGCCGTGTCCATCCATCGCTTTGTGCAGCCGGGCTCCACGCTCACCATCGGCCGCAATCAGCGCCGCTACACCGCGCTCGACCGCGACGACGTTGTGCTCGAGAGCTACGACAACGCGAGCCGCGAGGTTGCGCATGTGGACCGCGAACGCGAGAAGGCTGCGCCGTTTAGCGAGTATGTTGAGACCTTTACCGAGGAGCAGGTGCGCGCCGAGACCGCCCGCTGCCTGGGCTGCGGCGCCTCGATCGTCGACCCTAACAAGTGCATCGGCTGCGGCCTGTGCACCACCAAGTGCGCGTTCGACGCCATCCATCTGGATCGCGACCGCCCCGAGTGCTCCACGATGGTCAAATACGAGCAAAAGCTCCCAAGTCTGGGCAAGTATGCGCTCAAGCGTGCGATTAAAATCAAATTCGGGAAGAAGTAAGAAACGCAACAAGCAGGAGAACGGCGGAAGGAAATAAATGCACGAGCTCGGAATCGTCTATCACATTATTCGCGATGTTGAGAATGTGGCGCGCGCTCATGGCGTGCGTCGCGTTTCGAGCGTGACGTTGCTGTTGGGCGAGGTCTCGGGCGTCGTTCCCGACTTGCTGCTCGACGCTTGGCGCTGGGCAGCAGATAAAAAGCCTATCGCGCAGGGTGCGGAGCTTATCGTGGAGCCCGTCGAGGCCGTGACACGTTGCGAGGCGTGCGGCTGCGACTACGCGACGGTCGAGCACGGCAAGACCTGTCCCCATTGCGGTAGCGGCGAGACCTATTTGCTGCAGGGCCAAGAGGTCATGATCAAACAGATCGAGACCCCCGACGAGGACCCGGCAGGCGCTGCTCCTGATGGCCTCTCCGACGCCCCCGATGCCGTCGACGCCGCCAACCCCCTCCACATCGCCTAGGATTCCCTATAAGTTGCGGTGAAATAGTTCCTAAATTCAGCCTTCTGGCTCTTAAACAAGAACTATTCCACCGCAACTATTTTGAGTGGTTTCATAGAACATAAGTCACGAAAATAGTCAAGCCATGTCTGTTTAAACAAAATAGCGGCAGTACAAGCGCATTCGCGCTTGCCTAAAATCGATATTAATGAACAGCCTGTTTGTATCTGTAAAATGCATGGCTTGATGAGCGACGCCTTGTCGTGTAATGAGTCAAAAGTAGTAACGTAATTAACTTGTAACAAACCTAGACGTTTAAACAAATAATCCAACCTTTTGCGGATTTAGCTATAATTCCACAAACCAAACAGCTATACTCCTTTCATGTCGTGTAGGAAATACGTAGACAAAAAGGAGGTTATGTGATGGTAAGTATTGTTCTTGCTAGCCACGGGGACTTGGCAGCTGGAATCAAGCAGACGGGCTCGATGGTCTTTGGCGATCAACCGTCTGTTGCCGTGGTCTCGCTCGAGCCGAGCATGGGCCCCGACGATTTCCGTGCCAAGGTCGAGGAAGCAATCGCTTCCTTCGAAGACCAGGAGCAGGTGCTCTTCCTCGTTGATCTGTGGGGCGGCACGCCGTTCAACCAGATCAGCGGGCTCATCGAGGGCCACGATTCCTGGGCTATCGTCACCGGTGTCAACCTGCCTATGCTCATCGAGGCATATTCGCAGCGCTTTGACGCAAAGAACACTGCACATGCGATCGCAAAACATCTCGTGACTGAGGCTAAGGCTGGCGTGCGCGTCAAGCCCGAGTCTCTGGAGCCCGAGGAGAAGAAGCCGGCTGCGCCCGCCGCTGCTCCTGCAGGCGCCATCCCTCCGGGAACGGTCATCGGCGATGGGCACATCAAGATCGCCCACGTCCGTATCGACACCCGTCTGCTTCATGGTCAGGTGGCCACCACGTGGACCAAGCAGATCAACCCCAACCGCATCATCGTGGTTTCCGACGGCGTTGCTCACGACGAGCTCCGCAAGACCATGATCGAGCAGGCTGCCCCTCCGGGAGTCCATGCCAACGTCGTTCCCATCAAGAAGATGGCCGAGGTCGTCAAGGACACGCGCTTTGGTGACACCAAGGCCATGCTGCTCTTCGAGAACCCACAGGATCTGCTCAAGGCCATCGAGGCCGGCGTCGACATCAAGGAAGTCAACATCGGTTCCATGGCTCACTCCAAGGGCAAGGTCGTCGTCACCAACGCCGTCGCTATGGGCGATGACGACGTCAAGACTCTCGAGGCCCTCAAGGCCAAGGGCGTCAAGTTCGAGGTCCGCAAGGTTCCTTCGGATTCCTCCGAGGATCTCGACGCCATGTTGAAGAAAGCTAAGGCCGAACTGGCCGCTCAAGCATAGTAAAGGAGGGTCCGATATATGTCTGCAATCACTATTCTGCTTGTTGCGATTGTCGCGTTGCTTGCCGGTATGGAAGGCATTCTGGATGAGTTCCAGTTCCATCAGCCGCTCGTGGCATGCACGCTTATCGGTCTCGTAACCGGTCACCTTCAGGAGGGTATCCTCCTGGGCGGTTCGCTCCAGATGATGGCCCTTGGCTGGGCTAACGTCGGCGCCGCTGTCGCGCCTGACGCCGCTCTGGCCTCGGTCGCTTCTTCGATCATCATGGTGCTCGCCCTCAACGGTGGCGCCACCGATTCGGCCAAGGCCGTTACCACCGCTATCGCCGTCGCCGTCCCGCTGTCGGTCGCTGGTCTGTTCCTGACCATGATCTGCCGTACCATTGCTACCGCTATTGCTCACGCCATGGACGGTTGCGCCGAGAAGGGCGACTTCTCCGGCATCGAGCGCTGGCAGTACGCTGCTATCCTCATGCAGGGCCTTCGTATCGCCATCCCGGCAGTGCTTCTGTGCGTCATCCCGGCCGAGGCTGTTACCAACGCGCTTAACGCTATGCCCGACTGGCTGTCCGGCGGCATGGCTGTCGGCGGCGGCATGGTCGCTTCCGTCGGTTACGCCATGGTCATCAACATGATGGCCACCAAGGAGACCTGGCCGTTCTTCGTCCTCGGCTTTGTCCTTGCTGCCATCCCTCAGCTCACGCTGATCGCCCTTGGTCTCATCGGCATCTCCCTTGCCCTCATCTACCTTGGCCTTAAGGATCTGGCCAAGCAGGGTGGCGGCATGGGCGGTGGCTCCGGCGACCCGCTCGGCGACATTCTGAACGATTACGAGTAGGAGGGGAGTGATACATATGGCAGAGAACAAGATTCAGCTCACCAAGGCTGACCGCAAGAAGGTTTGCTTCCGTCATCAGTTCCTTCAGGGCTCGTGGAACTACGAGCGTATGCAGAACGGCGGCTGGTGCTTCGCAATGATCCCTGCGATCAAGAAGCTCTACACCAGCAAGGATGACCAGATTGCCGCTCTTAAGCGCCACCTGGAGTTCTATAACACACACCCCTATGTTTCCGCCCCCGTCATTGGCGTTACCCTCGCCCTCGAGGAGGAGCGCGCCAACGGTGCTCCGATCGATGATGTCGCCATCCAGGGCGTCAAGGTCGGTATGATGGGCCCGCTCGCCGGCGTCGGTGACCCCGTCTTCTGGTTCACCCTTCGCCCGATTCTGGGCGCTCTGGGCGCTTCCCTGGCCATGTCCGGCAGCATCGTCGGTCCGCTGCTGTTCTTCTTCGCGTGGAACATCATCCGTTACGCTTTCCTGTGGTACACGCAGGAGTTTGGCTACAAGGTCGGCTCCTCCATCGCCAAGGACCTCTCCGGTGGTCTGATGGGCAAGGTCACCGAGGGCGCTTCCATCCTGGGTATGTTCATCATCGGCGCCCTGGTCGAGCGCTGGGTGTCCATTTCCTTCACCCCGATCGTCTCCACGGTCAAGCAGTCTGCTGGCGCCTTTATCGACTGGGCTAGCCTGCCCTCCGGTTCCGAGGGTATCAAGGAAGCGCTGACGATGTACAACTCCGTCGGTGCTACCGCCCTTGATCAGATGAAGGTCACCACGCTTCAGGCCAACCTCGATCAGCTCATCCCCGGCCTTGCCGCCGTGTGCCTGACCCTGCTGGTCTGCAAGCTCCTCAAGAAGAAGGTCAGCCCGATCGTCATCATCCTGGCTCTCTTCGCCGTCGGCATCATCGGTCGCTTCTGCGGCTTCATGTAAGCACGCTTCGGCTTAAGACCGAGAGTTGCTAGGTAAGGGCTTTTGAGCCATTGAAACGGACCGCACCTGGTGGGTACACTGGATGCGGTCCGATTGTTTTTATTGGAGGGCGAGGCGCGTATGGCGCAATCTCAGAACAGCACGGTCGATCTGGCAACGCCGGCAACCTGCCTGATGGGGCTTACCAGCCACGGTAACGTGATGGTGGGCAATAAGGCGTTCGAGTATTACAACGAGCGCAATCCCGAGGATTATATTCAAATCCCGTGGGACGAGGTCGACTATATTGCCGCCGAGGTTTTACGCGGCACCAAGAAGATCACGCGTTTTGCCATCTTCACCAAGGACAACGGTCACTTTACGTTTTCGACGCGCGACGACAAAGAGACGCTTCGTGCTGTCCGCAAGTACGTCGACGAGGATAAGCTTGTGCGTTCGCCCGACTTTATCGATGTGACGGCCAAGGGTGCCAAGAGCATCCCCTCCGTTATCAAAAACCTCTTCCACAAAGGTAACTAGTCATTAAAGAGCGCCCCCCAAAGTGGGACGCAGTTTCCCATGGGGCTCGATTGGGAAAGTGCATCCCAGTTCGAGCGCCGATTCCGGGATGTAGTTTCCGGAACGGGGTCGTTTGGGAAACCGTGTCCCGTTTCGAGCCGAAATTCTGGGACACAGTTTCCAGCGAGGTCCCATTGGGAAAGTTTGACCCAGAATTTGCCTGGATAGTGGGACACACTTTCCGGAGGGCTGTTCCACCGCAACTTCGAAGAGTGGCTATACGCTGTATTACAACGGCGTAAATCTGCTACACTAGTATAACATGCCTCCGTAGCTCAGGGGATAGAGCACCGCTCTCCTAAAGCGGGTGTCGACGGTTCGAATCCGCCCGGGGGCACCAGAGGAATATCGAGCCCGGTACCGCTATGGTGCCGGGCTCTTCTGGTTCAATGCCATGTCAAAAACGAAGCGCCCGCTTGCTGGGGGAGCAAGCGGGCACCTGTGAGCGAATATGTTTGCGGCGAGAGCCGTGATGAGCGGTGGGGTGACGACTAGTTGGTCGTACCGGAATCGTCACCCGTGCCCGAGCCAGAGCCAGAGCCCGAGCCAGAAAGTGCGACTGTTAGCGTGATCGTGCTGTCGGTGGACTGCTTGCCGGTGGGGGAGACGCCCGTAACGGTGGCGTTTTCGTTGCCGCTCACGGGGTTGCCGTTCTGATCGCAGAATGCGATGTTGTAGAAACCGGCGTTGTTGAGCGCGGTGACGGCGGCGGAGATGCTCTTGCCGTACAGGTTACCCGGGACGCTGGCCTTGCCGGACTTCTTGGCGATGACGACGGTGATCGTGGCACCGGGCTTCTGCTTGCCGCTAGGGTTCCAGCTAATTACGGTGCCCTCGGTAACCGAGTCGTTTTCCTGGTAGCTCACGTCGACGCCAAAGCCAGCCATGTCGAGAGCGTTGCGTGCCTGGGCCTCGGTCATGTCGGTCAGATCGGGGACGGAGGTGGTGTCAGGACCGCTGGAGACCTTATACGAGATGGTCGTGCCCTTCTCGACTTCCTTGCCGGCATCAGTGCCCTGCTCAAAGACCTGGCCTTCGTCGGCCTCGTTGGCCTCCTCGGTTGCGTTGCCCTTCAGGCCCACGCTTGCCAGCGCGGCCTCGGCCTGGTCCTTGGTCAGGCCGACGAGCTGCGGAACCTCAACTTTCTCGGAGGGCTTGGGGCCCTTGGAGATCACCAGGTTCACCTTGGAGCCCTTGGGCTTCTTAGTGTTGCCGTTGGGGGTCTGCTCGGCAACCTTGCCCTCGTCGACATCGTCGTTATAGCTCTGGTCGACAGTTCCGACCTCAAGGCCGGCCTCCTTGATCAGCTCGATAGCGGTCTGCTGGTCCTTGTTAAGCACATCGGGCACCGTAACCTGCTCGCCCCCAAAGAGCCCGGTGGCGAAGGCCACCACAACGCCAACCACGGCGATTGCGGCGACTACGGCGGCGATAATCTTGTTCTTGTTGGACTTGGGCTGATCGACCTCGTAGGAACCGGTGGAACCCGAGACGGCGCTGCGGGGGTTGGTCTGTCCGCTTACGCCCGATACGGGGCGAACCATAGCGCGCGTGGAGTCAGACAGCTCACGGGTCTTGGTAGCGCCCAGCTCACCGGGGGCGCCGATGATGCGCGTGGGCTCCGAGACGTTGACGGCACGGCCCGACAGGTAGCTGTTGAGCACCTGACGCAGCTCGTCGGCGGTCTGGAAGCGGTTTGCCGGGTCCTTCTCCATGCACTTGAGGATGATGCGCTCAAGGTCGGCGTCGACACCGGAGTTGATCTGGCTCGGCGGAATAGGCAACTCGTTGACCTGCTTGAGTGCGACCGAGATGGCGTCGTCGCCGTCAAAGGGTACGCGGCCGGTGGCGCACTCGTACATGACGACACCCAGCGAGTAGATATCCGAGGTGGGGCCGAGGTCCTGGCCGCGGGTCTGTTCGGGGCTTACATAGTGGGCGGTGCCCAGCACGTTGTTATCCTGCGTGAGGTGGCTGTTCTTGGCGCGTGCGATGCCAAAATCCATGACCTTGATATTGCCGTCGGGCAGCACCATGATGTTTTGCGGCTTAATGTCGCGGTGGATAATCTCGTGCTTGTGTGCGACCGAAAGCGCGGAGCTGATCTGCGAGCCGATCTGCGCGACCTTCTTGGGATCGAGGGCGCCGTGGCTCTTGATGCCGCTCTTAAGGTCGGTACCGCGCAGGTACTCCATGACGATGTAATAGGTGTCGCCATCCTTGCCCCAGTCGTAGACGCCCACGATATAGGGGGAGGACAGGCCGGCCGCTGCCTGGGCCTCCTGCTTAAAGCGGGCGGCGAAGGTGGCGTCGCCGGCATACTGCGGCAGCATGATCTTGACGGCAACCGTGCGGTCGAGGACCTGATCCTGTGCACGGAAGACGGTCGCCATACCGCCCGTTCCCACCTTATCCTTGAGGAGGTATCTTCCCCCGAGGACCCTCTGTTCCATTCCTGCTCCTAACATAACTATTCGCTCAACGATGTGTGTAGTACCAAATGTATGGCCGCTGGGGCCGTGTGGCGCGTTGTCGCTAGCTCATCGGCCGCGGCGCGTCCCAAGTATCCGCTTTGATCACGGGCATCACGCTCCCTGTGCGGCGAGCGCCGCGGTCAGGACGATGCCGGCGATCTTGGCCGCCTCGACGTCGTGTTTGTCGTAATCCTCCAGGGCCACCGAGATGGCAACCGTGGGTGAATCGTAAGGTGCAAAGCCAACAAACATAGAGTTGACGTTGGTGCCGCCGGTCTCGGCCGAACCGGTCTTGCCGGCAACCTTGACGCCCGGAATCTGGGCATCGGTGCCGGTACCGGACTGGACGACGGCGAGCATGGCCTGCTTGACCTGGTCGGCCGTGGCAGAGCTGACAGCCTGGCCCAGCGAGCGGGACTGCGTGGTCTTAACCACGGTTCCGTCCGGGGCGAGTATCTGGGACACAAAGAACGGGTCCATGACCACGCCGCTGTTGGCGATAGCCGCAGCGATCACGCAATTCTGCATAACGGTGGTCTGCGGGCCAGGCGTGTGGTCCATGCCGACGGGCTGTCCGGCGCCTGCCCAAGCGGTCTCCCATTCGGTCATAAGCGACGGGTCGGCCATGATGGAAGCCGCGGTGGTCAGATCCTGGCCGAGCTTTTGACCGTAGCCAAAGGCGTTGGCAAACTGGACGAGCGAGCTGGCGCCGACCTCGTTTGCCACCTGGCCAAAGACGACGTTGGACGACACGGCGAAGGCCTGCTGCAGGCTGATGGTGCCGTAGCTCTCGTTGGCATCGTTGGTGACCGGCGCGTTGCCAATATCCATGGAGCCGGGCGCCTGGTACGTGCTGGTAAGGCTGGCGGTGCCGGTCTCGAGCGCCGCGGAGAGTGTGACGACCTTAAAGGTCGAGCCCGGGGTGTAGAGCGCGTCCATGGCGCGGTCGTACATGGAGCCGTCCTCGCCGCCGCCCGACTGGAGCAGCGCATCGATGTTGGTGTTGTCGTAGGTGGGCGAGCTGGCGCACGCAAGGACCGCACCGGTGCGCGGATCCATGACCACCACAGCGCCCTTAAAGCCCTTGAGCGCCTGCTCGGCAGCCGTCTGGATGCGCGAGTCGATGGTGAGCTTGGCGGTATTGCCCGGCTGGGTCTGCCCCGCGAGCGACGCGATGGCGTTGTTCCAGCTGGAGTAATCCTTGGAGCCGGTGAGCGTATCGTTCATGACGCTCTCGATGCCGGCGGTGCCGTATTGCTGGCTCACGTAGCCCACCACGTGCGCGGCCATGTTGCCGTTGGGGTAGGAACGGGCGTAGGTGCCGTCCTCCTGCTGCAACGACTCGGCTAGCGTCACGCCGTCGGACGTGATGATGGAGCCACGCTGGATGTACTTGGAGCGGGCGATGGTGTGGTTGTTGGTCGGCATGTCCTGATAGTCCTTCGCCTTGATGACCTGGACATAGGTGAGGTTGCCGATAAGGATGGCGAACAGCGCCGTGAAAGCAAACACGGCACGAGTCAGACGGTTGGCAAGTGCCACGCGGCCGAGCACGCCGGACTCTGGCGTGTCGAGCAGGCGACGACGCATGCGAGAGCCCGCGGAGTGGTTGCCGTGGCTGTAGGAAGGTGCGCTGGCAAAACGCGTACCGGTCGGGGCGACGGCGGATGCGACCTGGTCATCGGTGATGGCGGCCATGGTGCCGGTGCCGGTGAGCTCGGCTTCGCGTCCGGTTGCCTCGTCGCCGGCGCGCAGCAGTAGCGCGACGATGATAAAGCTCGCCAGCAGCGAGGAGCCGCCCTGGCTCATAAAGGGCAGGGTGACGCCAGTCAGCGGGATCAGGCGGGTTACGCCGCCAACGATTAAGAATGCCTGGAAGCTGATGGCCGCCGTAAGGCCGGTCGCGCTAAAGGCGGCAAGGTCGGACTTGGCGCGGGCGGCCGTGGTGAGGCCACGCACGGCAAAAAGCATAAACAGGATGAGCACGGCGCCGCCGCCCAAAAGGCCCATTTCCTCGCCGATGGCCGAGAAGATAAAGTCGGACTCGACGACGGGGATGTTGTTTGCCATGCCGTTGCCGATGCCGACGCCAACCAGGCCACCGTCAGCCAGCGAGTAAAGTGACTGTACGATCTGGTAGCCCTGGCCCTGGGCGTCCTTAAACGGATCGACCCAGACCTGAAAGCGCACCTGCACGTGCGACAGGAACTTGTAGGCGCCCACGGCTCCAACGGCCAGCAGCGCAAGGCCGATGATGACGTACGAAAAACGTCCCGTGGCAACATAGAGCATCAGCAAAAAGATGGTGTAGAACAGGACGGCCGAGCCCAGGTCGCGTTCGAAGACGACGATGAGCAGGCACACGCCCCACACGGCAAACAGCGGCAGCAGCAGGCGGAAGCGCGGAATCTTGAGGCCCAGGATCTTGCGGTTGGAGATGGAGAGCAGCTCGCGGTTCTCGGCCAGATAGCCTGCCAGGAACAAGACGATGAAGACCTTGGCGAACTCGCCAGGCTGGATGGTGAAGCCCGCGATGCGAATCCACAGCTTGGAGCCCGAGATCGTGGTGCCGATAAAGATCGGCAGCATCAGCAGGATGATGCCGATAATGCCAAAGGTGTACTTGTAGCGCATGACCACGTCGAGGTTCTTAACCAGTGCGAGCGTTCCCACCATGAGCGCCACCGAGACAAACAAGATGATGAGCTGCGAGATGGCGAGGTCGGGGGCCAGGCGCGTCACGAATGTGATGCCGATGCCCGAGAGCACAAAGACGATGGGCAGGATGGCGGGGTCGGCGCCGGGCGCCAGGATGCGCACGGCGATATGCGCCGCGGCGAAGGCGGCGAACAGGCCGATCGGCACGGCGAGCGTCTCAAAGGAAACCGTGGCACCCGCGGTGAGCACGTACATCGCATAGAGCAGGATGACGGGGAACGCCGAGGCGATGAGCAAGAGCAGTTCGGTGTTGCGGCGACTCATAAGCGGCACTCCCTTTCTAATTCTTATCGGAGGCTTCGGCCTCGGCTGACTGTTCGGCGGTTTTCTCGGAATCTGACTCGGATGTGGATTCCTGATCGGTGTTGTCGCGAATCGTTTGCGCGTCAATCACCTGACGGGTCTGCTCCTCGTCAATCTGATGGCGGTACTTGGAAATGGTGTCCTGCGCATCGTCGACGCTCGTTTGTGGAATGCCTGCCTTCAGGCGGTTTTGCGTGTCTTCGGGCAGGTCGGACAGCTTGATGCTGGTTTCGCTCTCGAGCCAGTGGAGCTCGACCCCGAGCGTCTTGCCGGGTAGGCCGCGCCAGACGGCGACATTGCCGTGGTAGGTTCCCAAGTAATAGGAGCCGGTGACGCCCGTGTATGCCCAGATGCCTGCTACCAGCACAAAGACAAGGGCCAAGATGGAGGCGATGGTGACATTGCGGCGTCGGACGCGTTTTGCCTCGCGCATGACGCCGTCGTCGACCAGATCGACGACCACCACGGTCACGTTGTCGTGGCCGCCGGCGGCGAGCGCCGCGTCCACCAAGTTGTCGACACAGATCTGTGCGCTCGAAGACTGCGTGGCGATGTTCTCGATATCGCTATCGGGAATCATGCTCGAAAGACCGTCGGAGCACAGAATCAGGCGGTCGCCTTCCTCGATGTGCAGGGTAAAGTGGTCGGCATACATGGCGGGATCCGAGCCCAGCGCGCGGGTGATGACCGAGCGGTTGGGGTGGACGCGGGCCTCGTCGGCCGTAATCTCGCCGGCATCCACGAGCTCCTCCACGTAGGAGTGGTCGCGGGTCACGCGGATGAGCGTACCCTCGTGGAGCAGGTAGGCGCGCGAGTCGCCCACGTGGGCGATGGCGAGCGTGTCGTTTTCGATGTAGGCACAGGTGGCCGTGCACCCCATGCCGGGTTTGCCCAGGCCGTTGAGGGCGGCCTCGATCACGGCGGCGTTGGCGGCCTCAACGGCTGCGGCCAGGCGCGCGGCGTCGGCGGACTGCGGCGCCGTCTTGGCGATGGTCTCGACGGCGATGGAGGATGCCACCTCGCCGGCGGCGTGTCCTCCCATGCCGTCGCACACGCAAAAGAGCGGCGACTGCACCAGATAGGAGTCCTCATTGTGCGGGCGTACGCATCCGACGTCGGAGCGGGCGCCCCACATAAGCTGCGTGGTGGTGCCGGCGTCGTAGGTCGAGTCGGTCTCGATGCGCTCGTCGGTCAGCGGC